>CAZHSK010000043.1:0-9130 GCA_964535235.1 uncultured Treponema sp.
GTTCGCTCCAGCGCCGAACCGGTGCAAACCTCCAGTTTCCAGGCGGTGATTGAACGTGCCGTCATGCAATCCCAAGCTTCGGGCAAGGAAGAAGTGGAGATATCCGATCTCATTGTCTCACTCTACGATGAGGAAAGAACCTATGCCGGCTACTATATGCGCAAGCTGGGCATCAAGCGGCTTCAGCTTCTGGAAGTTCTTTCCCACGGTATTGGAGAATCGGATAGCGAGGATTCGAGCATTCTGGAGGATTCCGAAGGGCGTCCGGACCTGGAAGGCAAGGACAAGCGCGGTCTAAAGCCAGGCCCTCTGGAGAGGTTTGCCACCGATCTTACCGCCATGGCCGCTTCAGGCAAACTAGAGCCGGTAATCGGCCGCGAGGCCGAGATTGAGCGCACAGTCCAGGTGCTCTGCCGCCGCCTCAAGAACAATCCTATCCATGTCGGCGAAGCGGGAGTGGGTAAAACTGCCATCACCGAGGGTTTAGCCCAGCGCATAGTCGCCGGTACGGTGCCTCCCCTTTTACGGGGTTATACTATCTACAGCCTGGATATGGGCTCGCTCCTAGCGGGCACCAAGTTCAGGGGGGATTTCGAGGAAAGAGTCAAGAAGGTGGTGGACACTCTTCTTAAAAAAGAAAAGGCCATACTTTTTATAGATGAGATACACACTATCGTAGGCGCCGGAGCTGTAACCGGCGGTTCCATGGATGCCTCCAACCTCTTAAAGCCAGCCCTCACCTCGGGCAAGCTGCGGTGCATCGGCTCCACGACCTACGATGAGTACAACAAGATTTTTGAAAAAGACAGGGCACTGTCTCGGCGCTTCCAGAAGATAGATATCGCCGAGCCCAGCCAGCCCGAGACAGTGGAAATTCTCAAAGGTTTAAAGCCAAAATACGAAGAATTCCATCGGGTGCACTTTTCCGACGATGCCCTAGAGGCAGCGGTGCGCCTATCGGCCCAGTTCATCACCGAACGCAAACTCCCAGACAAGGCTATCGATGTGATCGATGAAGCCGGGGCCAGGGCGAGGATCAATGCATTCAAACTCGGGCAGGACGAGGAAGGCTCCCCATCGGGAGAGCTGATCGTCGATATAAAAGTACCGGAGATAGAGCTGGTGGTTGCCAAGATTGCCCGGATTCCCGAACGCTCGGTTTCCTCCTCGGAAAAGGAAAGGCTCTCGGGGCTGGAATTGACCCTGAAACAGGATGTGTTTGGCCAAGACAAGGCTATCGAAGCGGTGGTCAAGGCCGTAAAGCGCTCGCGGGCGGGATTCAGAGCCCCCGACAAGCCTGTGGCCAATTTCCTCTTTGTCGGACCCACCGGGGTGGGCAAGACGGAGTTAGCCCGGCAACTGGCCAAGCAGCTGGGAGTAACCCTCCATCGATTCGATATGAGCGAGTATCAGGAAAAGCACACGGTTTCCAGGCTCATCGGTTCTCCTCCCGGCTATGTCGGGTACGAGGAGGGAGGTCTTCTGACCGATGCGATACGCAAAAGCCCCCATGCGGTGGTGCTGCTGGATGAGATAGAAAAAGCCCACCCGGATATCTACAATATTCTTCTCCAGATCATGGATTATGCCACGCTCACGGATAATCAGGGCAGAAAGGCCGATTTCCGCAATGTCATTCTTATTATGACCAGTAACGCCGGTGCCCGGGATGTGGGCAAGAATCTGATTGGCTTTGGCGACAGGACCTTGAGCAATTCGGCCCTGGATGAAGCGGTGGAGCGGGCTTTCACGCCCGAATTCAGGAACAGATTGGACGCGGTGGTCCATTTCGGCAATCTGCCCATAGATATAATTGAGCGAATTGTTACAAAAGCCCTGGACGATTTCAACCTTCAGCTGGCCGAGAAAAAGGTCAAACTGGTAGCCCGTAAATCGGTAATCCAGTACCTGGCCGAGAAGGGTTACTCCAGAGAATTTGGAGCCCGTAATATCTCCCGGCTGGTGGAAGACAAGATAAAGTCCTTCTTTGTGGATGAAGTCCTCTTTGGGCGTCTTGAAAAGGGCGGCACAGCTGTGGCCGATATTGTTCAAGGCGAGATAGCCTTCAGCGTCGAGCCCTTGGAACTACCCCAAGATCTGTTGTCCGAAGTGGCCAAGGAGCCCGCGGAAGTCCAGCCCTAGATATGATCCGTTTCCTGGAAAGGCTGGATTACTTGGGCGAGGACCGGCATTTTACATTTCCTCGCGTGGATGGAGCATCTCCAGAAGGCATTGTCTGTGCCGGGGGGAATCTATCTCCCGGCATGCTTATCTCGGCATATAGGCAGGGAATTTTTCCATGGTACAGTGAGGATGAGCCTATTCTCTGGTGGAGTCCCAATCCCAGGTTTGCCGTCCTGCCCGAAACCCTCCATGTATCGCGAAGCTCCCATAGGCTTTTACGCAAATCCGGCTTCAGGTTCAGCCTGGATCAAAGATTCAGGCAGGTTATGGAAGCCTGCGCATTAGTTTCCAGACCCGGGCAGGATGGCACATGGATTCTTCCCGACATGATAGAGGCGTATACGAGGCTGCACAGATTGGGTTACGCCCATTCGGTGGAAGTCTGGCTCGACGATGAACTCGCAGGTGGGCTTTATGGCGTGAGCCTGGGCTCGGCCTTTTTCGGCGAGTCCATGTTCAGCCTTGTATCCGGAGCCTCCAGGGCTGGCTTTCTCCACCTGGCGCTCTGCCTTTTCAGACGGGGTTTCAGCCTCATAGACAGCCAGGTGCACACTCTCTATCTGGAGACCATGGGAGGAGTGGATATTCCCCGGGGCAGTTATATGGCCAGGCTTGAAAAGGCCTTGAAGAACCCCGATTTACGGGGCGACTGGTCCAGCCTCTTTCCCGAATTCCCAGGTACCGAGGCGTAGAATGTTTTTATATTTTTCCATACAGTAGTAAGCAGTGCTGAGGATGGCAGGTTATCTAGAAAGATGAAAATAATATTTGTGCAACTCCCGGTGCAGGATCCCGATGGCCAGGACGCTGTAGCCAATGTGCCTCTCGCAGCGGGCTATCTCGCAGCCTACGCCGAAGCTCAAGGCCTCCTGACCCGCTCCCAGTGGAGCATTCTAGACATGGACCTGGCCGCTCACGGCTCCGATTCGGCCATCATAGAGTCTCTGGCCGCTGCCGATGCCGACCTTGTCGCCTTCAGCCTCTATACCTGGAATTTGGAACGTAGTCTCTACATAGCAGGCAAGGCTAGGGAAAGATCTTTGCGCAGCCGGTTTATTGCCGGAGGCCCCGAAGTAGCCGATGGCATGCCTCTGATGGACAGATCGCCTTTCCACACCCTCGTACAGGGTGAAGGGGAGCTCGCCTTTGCTGAAATCCTAAGGGACATAGAGCAGCACCGCCCCTTGCGCAAGCTTTACAAGACCAAGGAACTCCTGGATCTATCCACACTGCCCAATCCCTACCTGGCAGGCACTCTCCCTATAATCAAGGACAAGCCTGTCCATGTGGAAACCGTGCGAGGATGTCCCTATCGCTGCGCCTATTGTTTCTACGGAAAGCAATACCCTGAACTGCGGAGATTCCCCGAAGATCGAGCTTTAAACCTGATACGCCAAGCCACGGTCGTAGGCGTTTCGGAAATTTATCTCATGGATCCTTCTTTCCAGTATGGCAGCCAGGTGCCTGCGATGCTTAAAGACTTCGCCGCAGCCAATACAGCAGCTATTCCCATCCATGCCGAACTGAGGCTGGATACGCTGACCGAGGAATTCGGATCCCTTCTCAAGTCCGCCGGCGTGGCGTCCATCGAGGCAGGGCTCCAGAGCACGAACCCCAAGGCCTTGGAAGCGGTGAACAGGAAAATGGACCGGGATGGTTTTGCACGGGGTGCCGAAATACTCCAGAAGCAACGCATCCAGGTTAAGACCGGACTCATCCTCGGTCTGCCCTTCGATAGCTACGAGCAGGTTATAGATACCTTCGATTTTCTAGGTATGCATGGGTTGGGCCAGGAAGCCGAACTCTATCCTCTCTCCTTCCTTCCGGGCACCGATGCCAGGGAGAGGGCCGACGAGTGGCGTATGTCCAGGATGGAGCTTCCCCCCTATTGGGTTACGAGCAACGATTGGATTTCAGGCGATGATATGGTCGACGCCATCTCGGCCTTCGAGGAGAGCTTCGATGTGGAGTGGGCATCGCCCCCTGCACCCCATTTTACCCAGGAAATTAAAGGCTTCAGAGCCTTCATCGATACGAGAAAGCTGGAGAATATCGACTGGATGCGTCTTAATCCGGCCAAGCTTGCTTCTTCACTTACACTTTTAGCCGACGCCGATGATCCGGAGAGTCTCTCCAGGCTAGTGAGGGCGGCCAGGGATTTGCGAAGGGATAATCCCTACACTATCTACCAGATCGTGCTCACCAGCGAAACTAGGATTCCTTCGGAACGCCTGGTGGAACGCATCCAAGATGCATTTCTCTATCCCGACCACTATTACGAACTGTCTCACTTTCTCTCCCCCGATCCCCAAGAAGGGTATCAGACAAGAATGTTCTTCGCCACGAAAAATTTTTCCCTGGCCTACAGGGCGATCGAGGAAGCACAGGATCTGGAGACAATGATCGTCATCTCAGGCAAGGGCGGGTACAACGCCGACAGGCTGTACGAACTTCTGCCCTATGTCGTCTTCGACAGGGAGAAGATTCCCTTCGACAGGCTGTATCAGCTTCTTGGCCTCTATGCCGACTTTCCCCATATGCTGATCGAGGCTCCCGAAGACTTGTTCTGAAAAACCGGAAGCCTCGGCCAATATTTCAGTACATGGCTTCCAGATCGGCCTTGGAGGCGCAATCTCCGATATTCAGGTACTCCCGTATATTGGCTATGGTCTGCACCACTGCCCGAGCCGTAGCCTGATGGGTGGAGCCCCCGACATGAGGGGATAGAATAACGTTGGGCAATTTGTGGATGGGATAGCGGGAGGGATCTCCCTTCCGGCCGCTCTGGGGATAGGTGTACCAGGCATCGATTCCAGCCCCAAGAAGTATTCCATCCTTGAGGGCGAGATACAGGCCCTCTTCGTCCACAATGGATCCTCTGCCCACGTTTACCAGGAATTTACCTTTCATGCCCGCCAAAAGCTCCCTGGAAAGCAGTCCATCCGTAAGTTTTGTGGCAGGAAGGGTGACAAAAACCAGTTCTGCATCGGCCAGGGCTGTCTGTAGATCCGGGATAACCCTGTCGAAGCCTTCTGGTACTGCCAAACCCTGGCGCCTTCTCCAGCCCGAGACTTCGCAGGAAAAGGCCTTGAGCAGCTTGGCCAGGGCTTGCCCTACTGCGCCGGTGCCCAAAATGAGGCAGCGCTTTCCGTAGATGCTGTTCCAGTTATCCTCAGCTCCAGCCTTGACCCAAAATCCGTGCCAAAGGCCTTCACTCAAATCATTATGGTATTCCACAATCCTGCCGTAGAATGCCAGTGCAAGGGCCAGAGCGCGCTCGGCCACGTCGAATGCGTTGGCATGTACGTTGAAAACCTTGACTCTCCTTGTATTGAGTTCTGCCAGGGGCAGGTGGTTTATGCCCGTAAAGGACTGGAAAATGCCCTTAAGCTTTGGACTGGCGAGATAACACTCTTTTGGCAGGTTTCCGGCCAGCATAAGATCGAGTTGGGCGGTTTCGGGGGAGTCGGGTTTTAACCCTAATGAAAAATGATGTCCGGGAAACTCTTCCGAGAGGGCCTTAAGTTTAGCGTCCCATACAGAGTTGAGAGGCATGAAGGAACCAAAATGCATAGTCGTCAACCTCCGTTCATACATGTGATTAGCGTGACTAAGCCTGCACCTTAGAAGTAAAGAGAGGGTATCATAGGGTAGGCACGTGTGGATAGAAATATAACAGACTTAGAAAGGCAGTAGGGAAAAAATGTGATATAGATTAGCAAAGGGATTTTCTGCCGGTCCTATCCTGCCGATACATATAAGAAGAAATCCCGGCCCATATGCGCAATCCAATGAGAGGTGCACGAATGAGAGAGACTGATAGGCGTCGACTACTAAGCTTCTTTGCTACGCTGGCAATGCTTCTACTGGCCAGCGCCTGCGCGAGCGCCCCTCCGCAACAGGAAACGAACCTTACTAATCTAGTGATCGCCGGCGATGTAAACGCAATCAAGAAATTCTATGCCAATCAGGAACAGCTGAATCAGCGAGATGCCCAAGGGCTCTATCCCCTTCATTATGCGGTACAGCGCGGGGACGTACAGATCGCCGAAATACTTATGGTTCTGGGCGCCAAACCCGACCTTCCCGACCCTGCCGGCAAGACACCTCTTCGCTATGCCATAGACCGCAACCAGCCCGCCATGGCTACCATGCTGGTTGGGCGCCAAGCCAATCCCTTCATAGCCGATGCATCAGGGGCTACCCCTGCGGATGCTGCCCTCATGGCTGGCCCCGATATGCTAAAGGCAGTTTTCAATGCCAACAATATCAATGCTTCCGGCCAAGATGGACGCACTGTCCTTCACATGGCCTCTGACAAGCTCATGGCCAACGAAGTGGGAGTCCTTTTAGACCTGGGCGCCTCTGTTCAGACCAAGGACAGGGCCGATAGGACGGCCTTGGATCTCGCCCTACTCTTTCCCGACCGCAAGGAAGCGGCCATCATAGCTGAAAAGCTTATTCTCAAGGGCGCAAGCCCTTCTTTCCCTGAATTTGCATGGTTTGCCACCACGGTTCGTTCCACGGATTTCAACACGGTGCGATTCGGCAATGGCAATACGCCCCTCCACGAAGCTATTTCCCGGTTTCAGCTGGGTTTTGCCGATTTTCTCCTCGCTCGAGGCCTGACCCCCAACATCAAGAATGTCAGTGGCGATGCTCCTCTGCACAGCACAATGCGAATGGGCTGGTACGCGGGCGCCGAACTCTTGCTCAAGAATGGCGCCGATCCGGATATCAGGGATGGCAAGAGCAATACCTCACTTCATCTGGCCTCGCCTGCCTCTGTCCGACTCGATATGACCAAACTCCTTCTCAAGTACAAGGCCGACCCATCCCTCAAGGATCTGGAGGGCAACACCGCGCTTCATAAGGCCGTGAAGCTTGCCTATGAGCCCCTGATTGTGGAGGAACTCATAAGGGCTGGAACCCCTGTCAACTCCGCCAACCTGGAAGGGGATACCCCCCTCATGATCTGCGTGAAGGCTGGCAACTACCAATACGCTGACGCCCTCATCACCGCCGGTTCCGATGTATTCCTGCGCAACCTGGCGGGAGAAAGCCCCCTCTCCATCGCGGTAAGCCGTGGCAGGGAAGCGGTGGACAAGATTGTGCTGCAATCCAATGTTAACAATCGCGACAACGTGGGCACCAGCGTGCTGGCCACTGCGGTGGGTATGAAGGGCTCTCCTGAGGTCATCGCCCTCATTCTCTCTAAGGGCGGCGATCCCAATATTCGAAACAACTCGGGTGACAATGCGCTCCATGTGGCCGTCCGCCTCAACCTGGCCCCGCAAGGCCTGCTCCTCCTTAATGCCAAGGCCGATATCTTCGCCTCCAATGCCGCCAAAGACACTCCTGTGTTCCTCGCCCTGGCCGCCAAGGATGGACCATACGAATGGTTCTTCATTCCCTCGGTTATCACCGCCAGGGATTCCAACGGCGACACAGTGGGCCATCTAGCCGCCCGCAGGGACCTGGCCGACGGCCTGGATTACCTGCGCCAAAAGGGAGCCGATCTGGAAGCGGTGAACGCAGCCAAAGAAACCCTCCTCCATGCCGCGGTTAAGACAGACGCGGCCGAGGCTACTAGGTACTTGATATCGAATGGCGCGATCCTTTCAGCCAGAGACGGTAATGGTGATGCACCCCTCAACACCGCGGTGCTCTCGGGAGCCAAAACATGCCTCCAGGTACTGGTATTGTCAGGCGTAGATCTAGACGCCAGAAATTATACGGGTGAGGCTGCTCTTCACCAGGCCGTTCGCAAACAAAACCCGGAATTTGTCTCCTACCTCGTAGATCGCGGTGCTTCTCTGGAAGTGCGGGACAACAGAGGCTTCACTGTCCTGGCGGTAGCTGCCAGGGAAGCTCAGACTCCCATCGCCCAATATCTCCTGAAAGCGGGATCCTTTGTGGACGCCAGGGATTACGCCGGCTCCACTCCATTGTACTTAGCGGTGGATTCGGGACAGTTGGATCTCATCCGCAGCTTGGTCCAGTCCGAAGCCGATATCCTGGCTAAAAATGCAGCCGGCGATTCACCCCTCCTGTATTCTCTCAAGAAGGGATTAGCAGTGATGCGGGAAATTCTCGGAAACTCCTCCATGGACAGAGCCGATTCTGAGGGCAAGACACCACTACGTCACCTGGTCCAGGCTAGAGCTTCCATGGACATGCTCAAGCTTGCTCTCCAGACCGGGGCTGATCCCTCCAGCAGAGACAGACTGGCCGACACACCCCTCCATGCGGCGGTTCAGCAGAAAGACCAGGAAACCGCAGCCCTTCTTCTCTCGGCGGGTGCCGATCCCTTCGCACCTAATCATCAGGGCATGAGCCCCATAGCCCTCATACTGGCCGACGGCTCTGAGGCTTCGCTGCGCAGCTTTGCAGGCGCCGCGGGGCTCGAAGCCAAGGATATAATGGGTGAGGGTTTCCTCCACTACGCAGTGCGCGCAGGCAAGGCCGATTCCGTCAAGCTGCTCCTGAGCATGGGAGCCAACAAGGATGCCAAGAACAACGCAGGTGAGTCAGCTCACGATGTAGCGAAGGCCAAGGGTCAGAGCTCGGTGCTTTCGGCATTCGGGGGCTGAAGAGGCATAGACAGCGAAGACACAATAAATCAAGGGGCTGCCCACAATGCTGGACAGCCCCTTTTCGCACTATAAGGAATCGCTGGACTTAGGGAGGAATCAGCCTCCACACTCCGACAGTTCTTGCTTTTCCCTCAGTTTTTCCAGGGCTCTTTCCTGGATCTGCCTCACTCTTTCCCTGGTAATGCCCAGTACCTTGCCCGTCTCTTCCAATGTATGGGTCGACTCACCCGAAAGCCCATAGCGCAGCCTCAGGATCGTGGTCTCCCGAGCGCTCAAGTCCATTAGCACACAGTCCAAAACTTCCTTCATCGTAGTTCTAAATACTTCGGAGTAGGGATCGATAAAGGTAT
>CAZHSK010000043.1:9140-10478 GCA_964535235.1 uncultured Treponema sp.
CATCGGCAAGGGATGTAGTGCTGCCCTCTTCAATGGCCGAATCCAGGCTGGCGGTGTTCTGGGAAAACTCCATCACCTTGAGCAGCTTTTGCTTTGGCATATTGAGTCTGAGGGCTAGCTCGTCCAGTTCTGGGTTGCGGCCCAGTTCTTGTGTAAGTTGCTTGGACGCGTAATAACACTTTCGAATAGTGTTGAGCATATGGACTGGGATTCGTATTACCCTGCCCTGGTCGGCCAGGCTTTTTATGATGGCTTGTCGTATCCACCAGGTGGCGTAGGTTGAAAACCTGTAGCCCCTGGAGTAGTCAAACCGCCCTACTGCTTCCAAGAGGCCAATATTGCCCTCGTCTATAAGGTCCAATAGGCCTAAGCCTCTGTGCTGATACGCTTTGGCAATGGAAACCACCAGTCTCAGATTGGCCTTGACCATTTTCTGTTTAGCTTCGGCCAGTTGGCGCTCAAGGGTAGCCAGATCTAGAGAACCAGACTCCCCTGCCCTTGTCTTCTGGAGATTTGTTCCTAGATCGCTTATCACCTTTCCCAACTCTTGCTCGTCCTTGGCGCTGAGGAGAGAAAACTTGGATATTTGGTATAAATAAAGCGAGAGGGGATCCTGTTCTTCGGTTTCCCGCTTTACCTTCCGGGATTCAAGAGGCCTTTTGCCTATGGCCATCCCTCGCTTCTGTTTAAGGAGGGCGTGCTGGGAGTCCGAGGTATCGCTAAAAGGCTCCTGTCGTACCATCTCCACTCAGCCTTTGTACTTTTAAGAATTGAGTCACTTTTGAAAGTCTGTTACCTTTCAAAATACTCATACATTGATTGACACACGATACCACAATGTGGAAAGAAAGGAAACAAAAAAATCAATAAATGTAGCTTTTAATGCCGAATTAGACCAGGCGGCACTTTTGGTTTGATGGAAAATGAGTGAGCGTTGGTAGGGGGTAATTGAGGGTTTAATCCCTGGGAGCGAGGGCGGGGTCTATAGGCTGTCCATTCCTGAAGACAAAGAAGTACGCGATGGGTGAACCGTCCTTGGCATCGAGCCCTATTCTGCCTATTTCCTTGCCAGAGCCTATCTGGTCTCCGGTTTTTACGGTGAGGGTTTCATTGCCGCCGTACACGTAGACGTAGCCCGACTTGGCCTGGACGAATGCTACCTGGTTGAACCCTCTCGAAGGGCCAGCCGAAACTACGGTGCCCGAGGCTACGGTTTTAGCAGTATCGCCGGGGCTCACCTTGAACATAATGCCCTCGAGTTTGCCATCCAGGTATGCGGCTTGGCCTTTCGCAGGCCATGCCAGATTTAAGTCTACGGTTTTATTCTGGGTTTTGAGC
>CAZHSK010000044.1:0-10388 GCA_964535235.1 uncultured Treponema sp.
GCTATCCTGTGCTCCAGGCTGCCGATATTCTCCTGCCCAGGGCTCACCTCGTGCCGGTGGGCAAGGATAACGTCGCCCATGTGGAGGTAACCCGGGAGATAGCCCGACGCTTCAATTATCTTTATGGCGAAACCTTTCCCGTTCCCGATGCCCTAGTCTCCGACTTTGGCTCGCTGGTGGGCATAGACGGCAACGCTAAAATGTCCAAGAGCCTCAACAATGCCATTTTCCTCTCCGACGATGAGAAGACAGTGACCAAGCGGGTCATGTCCATGTATACCGACCCGAAGCGCATTTCGGCGGATGTACCCGGTACTGTGGAGGGCAACCCGGTTTTCCAGTACCACGACGCTTTCAACCCCGACAAGGCCGAAGTTGAGGAGCTCAAAACCCGCTACAGATCCGGCAAGGTGGGGGATGTGGAAGTAAAGGAAAAGCTGGCTAAGGCCATAAATGCCTTTCTCGACCCCTTGAGGGAGCGCAGGGCTCAGTACGAATCCAAGTCAGGCCTGGCCGATGAAGTTGTCTACGATGGCACCATGAAAATGCGCGAAGAAGCCCGAAAAACCCTCTCACTCGCCAAAAAGGCCATGGGCATGTCCTCGGTATGGAATAGGATATCCCGAAAAGCGGAAGAAGTTAAAAAGCGCGGGTAGGAAAGTCTTCTTAAAATTCTCCAGACTTTTAAAAGTGGCGTTGAACCTCTATCTTATCGTCTAGGACTTGCTGGTAAAATACTCTGGCGAAGGGGTCCACACCCTGCAACGATTTCGCCCCGACTCCTTGGCTTCGTAGAGTGCCAGATCGGCCCTTCGGATAAATTCGTGCAGCAGCTCGGTGAGACTCGGCACCCCGGAAAAAACTCCTATGCTCACCGTGGGGAAAGCATTCCCGTCATCCATGCTCAGCGCTGCGATATTTTCCCTCAGTCGTTCGGCCACCACCAAGGCATCCCGGGTTGCCGTATGAGGTAAAAGCACCACGAATTCCTCGCCGCCATAGCGCACCGGATAGTCGTCGCCCCGCAGGCTCCTCTGAATTTCCGAGGCTATCAGGCTCAATACCTTGTCACCATAGACATGGCCAAAGCGATCGTTAAAGGTCTTGAAGTGGTCGATATCTATCATCAGAACACCCAGGGGATTGTCGCCGGCGACTGCCCTGGAGAAAATATCCTGTCCTATCGTTTCCAGCCCATAGCGGTTCCCGATTCCCGTAAGGGTATCGGTTCTCGCCTCTTCCTTAATGAGCGTATGTTTGTGGGCGTTGATTATAGCCAGGGCTAAATGTTCAGCCACACTGGAAGCAAGCCGCACATGCTGGTGGGTATAGAAGTCCTTGATTTCGCTGTCCAGGGCAAAAAGACCTATGGCCTTATCTTCGAATACCAGAGGAATGCCCATCCATGAACGTACATATATCGAATCATCCACCCGCACAAAGCCCTTAAAATCCTTTTCCACATCGTTGCAGACGATGGGTCTGCGGGTATAGATGGCCCGAGACGAGGGAGTGGTGTCCGGGCCAAGGGGAAAGCGTAGATTGGCGAGCTGTTCCTCCCTGTATCCATAGCCGCCAATAACCCTCAAGGTTCCACCCTCCAATAGCTGAACACTAGCCTTGTCGAAGGGAATCATGTGATGAAGATGGTCGATAATAGTAATGATGGTATCGTTAAAATCCAGGCTCTTGTTGATTGCCGAAAGAAGGGACTTCAGTGACTCGATCTCCAGAAGCCTTTCCTTGATCTCTTCTCTGGCCGATATAAGATCGGTGACATTGGTTTCGCGGATTATGAGAAAGCAGTGACCGCCTTCGCTCTCGTCATTCAGGGCCTGCAAGGACAGGAAAAGCCAAACGACACGGCCGTCATGGGCGATAAAACGCAATTCATCGTTATAGTGTTTCGTTGTGCCGGCAATGAGTTTATCGATCGACTCCTTGGCCCTCAGGCAGTCGTCGGGATGGAGCAATGAAAAGGGAAATTTTGCGCTGGTGCCCATCGAGTCCACATCGGCGGGGTTCAAGGCGCGCAATTCCTTGCCGAGGAATCCCCAGGCTCCAGAACCTTCGAGCATGGAAATACCGCTCTGGGAGATAAGCTCAACCACCCAGGGACTACCCCGGATGGAATTCATCATGCCTAGTGGTGTTTGTGACATCTGATGCAGTATAAACAGGGTACATGGGGGAAACAAGACTTGATCGACAGCAGGCTTTGGTAAAAATGGAACATTCACTTCGCCTGAGCCTTATCTACCCCCAGCTCTTAAAGCTGGCTGCGGGCAGTCCTGATGTGGCACAGAAGACACTCCAGGATGCCCATGCGCAGGCTATCCAGGCCAGGCGATTCGGCAGTGCCCTCAAAACCCTACAGAGGGGTCTCACCGGCGAAAGAGATTTGGCAGGGGCTACATACTTTTCCCAGAGAGAATTGCTGGGCGCCTATCTGCTTTATTATTGGCCTGTGTCCTTTCTCCAGACGACAATGGCTCTTGGCGAACTCGAATCCCGGCATGCCTTGCCTCGGCTCGGCTCAGTGCTCGACCTAGGAGCCGGCCCGGGTCCTGCCGCTTGCGCCGCCATTCTGGCGGGAGCTTCTGACATCACCTTGCTGGACAAAAGCCGGGAAGCCCTGGATATGGCAGCTAAGCTTATAGCCGCTATGGATGAGAAGGAATCGTCCAGGGTCAGCACAAGTGTCGTAGACCTGGAAAGCTTGGTTAAGCTCCCTACCGGCCCCTTCGATCTGATTATCGCCAGTCACAGCGCGAATGAGCTCTGGAAATTGGATGCCCAGGCCCTGGATAAGAGAGCCCTGCTTTTTGGAAAGGCTGTAGAACTGCTTGCAGAAGGCGGCCTCCTACTATTCGTAGAGCCATCGGCGGTGGTTACGAGCCGCCCTGCCCTAGCACTTCGAAACAGGCTGTTGCAGGACTTCTCTGGGAGCCTTCGCTGTGTCGCTCCCTGCCCCGGTTCATATTCCTGTCCCATCCTGGCCGCCGGCGAAAGCCGGAGCTGTCATTCTACCTGGGCTTGGAACCCCTACGAACCCATCGCCGCCTTGGCCGCCGCGGCTGGCCTAGACCGGGATTCGGTAAAGTCGACCTGGTTTGCCCTAAAAAAAACTGGCGCAGTGCCTCCTACGCCGGCAAGCTCCATCCCAACTTCGGTGGATGCCACAGCCCGATCCGTCAAGGAACTATCTTCGCTCGAAGGAAGAATTATTTCCGAAGCCATGCTCAACAAGGCCGGACGATTCCGCTACATCCTCTGCACTAGCTCAGGCATGGCCAGTTTTTCGGCCAAGGCGAATGATAGTGCCGCAGAAACAACAAGCTTTTTCTCCCTGCGTCGCGGCGATATGATCAAAGCCTCTTTGTTGGAGCAACGGGAAGGCGAAAACAACTTCGGTTTTATTGCAGGATCAAAGCTCGATATTGTCATGAAGGCAGCTGATGTATGATGCCGAACAAACACGGGAGTAAAATGAAATCTGCCAGGCCATTGATAGTATCGGTTTTGGGCTGGTCTAATAGCGGTAAAACCACATTTATAGAAGCGGCCATCGCTGAATGCACCAAGCGCGGAATCTCGACCTCGGCACTTAAAAAATCGCACAACGCTGCAAGCCTACCGTCCGACTCCAAAGATTCATCCCGATTCCGCCTGGCAGGCGCCGAGCCTTCAATCTACTTGAGCGGTAATGAAATAGTCACGCTCGGTAAGGCTCCTCCTCGAATTGACAGGAATGCGATCACTGCGCTATGCCCTGACGCTTCAATAATATTCTGCGAGGGGCTCGATATTGAAGGCGCACTTCTGGTTATGACCGCCGGGGACATAACTGAAGAAGCTGCGCTTAAAAGAACGTTGGCAGATATAGAAATTCTTATCGCGCGCAACGTCGAAATGCTAAATCTCGCTAAAAGCAGAAATATCAAGTTTTTCGAACCCGATGAAATCGCGCAATTTATCGACTATCTTATCACGATGGAGATTAGGAATGAATGAAGAAATAAAAGAAATTCACATATACTGCGATGGCAAGGAACTGCCCCTGGCGCCCTTCGTATCTACTCTATTCTACGACACCATCTCGGCGATGGCGAATAACCTCAAGGGTGCGGAGAAAGCCGCCACAATAACGATCAGCCTGACTAAGCCAACCGCTTCACGATAAATGCCCAAGAACCAGAACTATAAAGCGATAATCATAGGCGCGGGCCCTGCGGGTCTTTTCGCCGCCATACGGCTCGCACAGGCTATGCGCTCTGACGATGCCATCTGTCCTGCCACTGTAGCCCGCGATAAGGGCGATACCTCCGTGTCGGAAGTCCATGGGGACATCCTCGTCCTCGAGCGCATGGGCAAGCCGGCTCGCAAGCTCCTGGCCTCGGGATCGGGGCAGTGCAATCTCACCCATGCAGGACCAATCGCCGACTTCCTGAGCCACTATGGCGGCGGCGAGAAAGCCCAATCAGCCGCTCGTTTTCTCAAACCAGCCCTTTATGGCTTCGACAATAAGGCGCTCCTCGCCTGGTTCGAAGCCCGGGGCATACAATTCGAAACCGAGGAAAACGGCAAGGTCTTCCCCGCCCACCGGCGCGCCTCTTCCATACTGAGGGTCCTCCAGGAAGAAGCGCGGCGCCTGCACGTGCATATTGAAACCAGCAGCCGCGTCAGCGCCATCCGGCGCAGCGTCGAAGGTTTTTCGGTCCAGGTTGAAGGGAGGGAAGAACCTTATTACGCACCCCTAGCCCTCATCGCCACAGGCGGCGCCTCATACCCCAAAACCGGCAGCTCTGGTGACGGTTATGCCCTCGCAGCTTACTTGGGGCATCGCATAGCCCCGCCGCGCCCTGCCCTCGCCCCCGTCTTTATACATGATTTTTCCCTCAAACCCTTGGCAGGGCTTTCATTCCACGACGCCGGCCTGACCTTGATGCGGGGAGGCAAACGCGTCGCGATAAAACGCGGCGATCTTCTCATCACCCACGAAGGACTTTCAGGTCCCCTGATTCTCGATTCATCCCGCCATATCCAGCCGGGCGACGTCCTGGAGATAAATTTTCTTTCCGACAGTATCGAGGAATTCCGTGGGCGCCTCGATGCCGAACTCCAGGCCAAGCCCCGCCGTCTCGTCCGCCTCCTTCTTACCGAACTAGGCCTGACAAAGCATATGGCCGAGCTATTCTGCGAGCTCGCGAAGACCCATCAGGAAACTACTGCCGCGACGCTGACACGTGGAGGGCGGGAAGCCCTCTGCCGCCTGGCCTGCGCCCAGCAACTCAAGGTATTAAGCCTAGGCTCCTTCGACATAGCCATGGTCACCGCCGGGGGCGTCGATCTTACGCAAGTCAATGCAGGCACCATGGAGTCTCGCCTTGTACCCGGCCTCTTCTTCGCCGGCGAAGTCCTGGACATCGACGGCGACTCAGGCGGCTACAACCTCCAGGCCGCATTCTCCACCGGGGCACTAGCCGCTTCAAGCATGAGTCAATTACTACCTTAAAACGGCCCGTATCCAGTCAACACCGCTATTCCTAAAAAACCCAAGGATAGAAGGATCACCCATACCCAGAGTCTGAGCACCCAGCGCAGCCATTTGGCGTAGCTCACCGGGGTAAAGCCCAGGCAGATGAGAAGAACGGCGCTGGTGGGGTATGCGAGGTTGGAAAAGCCGTCGCCGAAGACAAAGGCCAGCACTGCCGTCTGCCGGGTTATGCCCACCAGTTCGGCCAGGGGGATGAGGATCGGAATAAGTAGAAAAGCCTTGGCTGAGCCCGAGGAGACAAAGAACTCGAGCCCCAAAGTCAGGGAGAAGATCAGAAGCGCCCCGGTTATGGGATTTGCGCCTTGGAAGGCGCCGGCGGCCCCGTGCAGGATAGTGTCCAGAATGCCTCCCGAGGCAATGATAAACTTTACGCTGGCGGCGATAAGGATAAGGGGGATGGCCGGCGCTATCCCCAGCAAGCCCTCACCTGCCGCCTTCCAGGCTCCCCTGCCGATGCCGGCGATGAGCCCCGCCCCAATTCCCGCCGCGAGAAAGAGCAGTCCCACGATGGGAAGGGCATAGTCAGCGATCGCGGGCACGAAGGGTCCGGCGATCAGCACAGCAAAAATGAGGACTATGCAGACAGCGAGGAAGCCGATGGCTGCGCTGGTCCCTCGCCGCTCCGGCGCCAGCGTATCAGCGGTAAAATGGGCGAATTCTCCCCTGGTAGCCTGCTCCTCCCTGTATGCCGGAGCGGCGAGGGGATTTTTCTCCACTTTCCGGGCGTGGCGAGTGAGAAAGACCGCCAGGAGTGCAAAATTAGCCAGAAAAATGATGATGCGGAAGCCGGCGCCCGAGAAGGCAGGCAATTCGGCCAAGCCCTGGGCTACGCCGATGGTAAAAGGGTTGATCACCGCGGCGGAAAAACCCATGTTGGTGGCCAGAATGGACATGCCCAGGCCGGTCAAGGCGTCCCAACCCAGGGAATAGGAAAGGGCGATCATCAGGGGCACCAGGGGTACGACTTCCTCGAAGATGCCAAAAAATGCCCCTATGGCCATAAAGAAAAACGACACGACCACCAGGAGGGTGTATTTTCTCCCCTCAAAGCGGCGCACAATCCTGCCAAGCAGCGCCTTGAGTATGCCGCTCTTGTCCATCACGGCAAAAGCAGCGCCCACCATTAGAATAAAGACTAAAATGACGATAACCGTGAGCCCGTCAGGCCCTCCCAGCACTTCTACCGGCGCGACAAACCAGCGCCACCAGGGGTAGTCAGGGCGCTCGGTAAAGGAAAAGGAGTCGGGTACCATGGTCTCCCGCCCATTCACGACGATCCGCTGGTAGCTCCCGGCGGGCAGAATAAGGGTGAGGATCCCCGCTCCGACCATGAGGATCAGCAGAATGACCAGAGACTGTAGAAAAGCCTTTTTACCGATCTGCGCTCCGGATCTTTTGCTCATCATAACCACCATTTTACGTCATTTTTGGTTACCGTACTGTAAAATTTTTGATTCTATTTACGACGATTAACCGAAAAGGATTTAGTCAGCAAGAACCCTTGCCAGACTAATGCAAAGTGTCCTAGGCCAGCCCGGCCCCCAGGGCGCGTTCCAGCCCAACAAGGCCTTTCTCAAGGTAGGATCGCGTCGTGCCGTAGTTGAAGCGCACATAGCCGCTTCCCCCCGGACCGAACATGGTGCCGTCGTTCAGCGCTAATCTGCCCTCCACTTTAAGCCTTCGTACGAGTTCTTCCTGGCTCAAGCCTCTGCCCCGGCAATCCAGCCAGAGAAGATAGGAGGCATCGGGCATCGAGGCCTTCACTCCCGGCAGCCGCGCATCGACAAACTCCAGCATCCGCCTGGCGTTCGCGTTCAGATATCGCATCAGCTCGTCCAGCCAGAGATCGCCTTTTTCAAACACAACCTTCGTCGCTAAAAGACCGAACAGGTCGATGTCGATATGGTAACTTTGTATTTTCCTGCTCACCTTTTGGCGCATGTCTTCGTCGGCGATGATGAGAAAGGAGGATTTGAGGCCGGCACAGTTGAAGGTCTTGCTCGGTGCTGAAGCTATGATAGAGATTTTCCGCGCTTCCTCGGACAGGGACAAAAGCGGATGGTGGGTCTTACCGGGCATGGCCAGATCCCCATGGATTTCATCCGACAGAATGATAACACCATGCCGTCGGCAGAGCGCGACCAATTCCCCGAGCTCCTCTCGGATCCATATCCTGCCAGAGGGATTGTGGGGGCTGCAGAGGGCATAGAACCGCGCTCCCTGCTTCATCTTCTCGTCCAGGTCTGCAAAATCCAGGAAATATCGACCCTTCTCCTCTAACAAGGGTGACTGCAGTACCCTATAGCGGCCATCTTCATCAAACTTATAGAACGGCGGATAAACTGGAGAGTTGATGATGATACCATCCCCTGGCTTGGCCAGCGCCGACAGTGCCATGTGGATGCCCGTCAACACCCCGGGCACGTTGACTATCTCCTCAGGCGAAACCCTCATCCCATGCCTTCGCTCATACCAGCCTGTGATGCTCTTGTAATATCCATCACCGGCGAAGGTGTAGCCATAGGTAGCGTCCACCGTCCGCTGCCGCAGCGCTTGATCCAGTTCGGGCAGGCACCTGAAATCCATATCAGCAACCCAGAAGGGCATCAGGTCCTGATCGCCGTACTCCCTGGCCAGCCCATCCCATTTATAGGAATCGGTTCCTTTTCTGTTTAACAGGGTATCGAAATCATACATGGCGGCTCCTTTCGTGGCAGTGCTTAAAGCGCATACCGCAGAATCTATTTGTAGATCAGGCTACAGGATCAGTCAACGAGGACAAGGATCGAAGCATTATATACCTGCAATAAAAAGGGGCCACCCTTCTCGGGAAGCCCCTCGCTTTCAATTTTGAAAACCCAACCTGGCGACTACTTCAGGAACAGCGGCCTCTCCTCGTAATGGGTGTGCAATAGCTGGTGTGCCTTGTGGCTGCCCGGGGCTTCCAGGAATTCCTCGTACACTTTCTTGATGTAGGGGTTCTGGTGGGAGCAGCGGTATTCCTTGGCGTCGTCGTGATCGTAGATGGCGCGTATGCGTTTGGTGCGGATTTCGTCGGTAGCGCCGTAGGGTTGGCCGCCTCCGCCTATGCAGCCGCCGCGGCAGGCCATGACCTCAATGAAGTGCCAGGGGCTGTCCTGGCCGCTATCTCTGGCGGCCCGTACCTGGTCCAGCACTTCCTGGATGTTGCCCATCTGGTGGGCGACGGCCACGCGTATCTCGTGTCCACCGATATGGACGCTGGCTTCCTTGATACCCTGAAGGCCGCGCACGGCGGTGAATTCTACGAACTTGAGCTCTTCGCCGGTGACCAGGGCGTAGGCCGTCCTGAGTGCGGCTTCCATGACTCCGCCGGTGGCGCCAAAGATGGCTCCGGCTCCTGTGTAGGGACCCAAGGGGCTGTCGGGATCGGACTCGGGCAGGTTTAACAGATCGATGCCCGCCTGCTTGATCATCCTTGCCAATTCCCTGGTGGTTATGGAGATATCCACATCCTGATAGCCCGAAGAATACATAGTCTGGTCGCGGTGGGTCTCGAACTTTTTAGCCGTGCAGGGCATGACCGACACGGAGAAGATCTTGGCCGGATCCACGGAAGCCTTGCCAGCCCAGTAGGTCTTGATCATGGCGCCCATCATCTGCTGGGGGCTCTTGGCAGTGGAGAAGTTGGGAACCATGTCCGGATAGTACTTTTCCATGTAATCCACCCAGGCCGGGCAGCAGGATGTGATCAGGGGCAGGGACTTCTGCTTGGTGGCGGCGTTCAGCCCCGTAGAGAAGGCGGCGGTGAGCCGCTTCAGGAATTCCGTGCCCTCTTCCATGATGGTGAGGTCTGCGGAGAAATTCGTGTCGAAGATCGCATCGAATCCCATGCGCCTCAGGGCTGTGTAGATTTTCTTGGTCAGGTCCGTGCCGGGAGGCAGTCCGAAGGCCTCGCCTAAGGCCACGCGCACCGCTGGGGCAATCTGCACCACGCAGGTCTTGGCCTCGGGGCCTGTCTTCATAAGTGCGTTCCAGACCTCCCTGGTCTGGTCGTTCTCGTAGATGGCTCCTACCGGGCAGTGGGCCGAGCACTGGCCGCAGCGTATGCAGGGGCTCTCGCCCAACTTTACATCCGCCGCCGGGGCTATCCTAGTGGACTCGCCGCGGCCCAGGAACTCGATAGCCCAGACGTTCTGCATCTGCTGGCATACGGTGACGCAGCGACCGCAGCGCACGCATTTTTCCGGATTGAGGATGATCGAGCCGGTGGTGTCGTCCAGGGGCAGATCCTTGAGCCGCTTGGGGAAGCTCTGCTCCCTTATGCCGAACTCCTGGGCCAGGGTCTGGAGCTCGCAATCCTGATTGCGGGGACAGGCCAGGCAGTCGTCAGGATGGGTAGAGAGAATGAGCTCGATGACGGTCTTGCGGATTTCCACAAGTTCGGCATCGTTGGTAATAAAGCTCTGGCCTTCGCCCACGGGGGTGCAGCAGGATCTGAGCATTTTGTTGCCGCCCTCTACCTTGACGACGCAGATTCCGCAGGCAGCCCAGGGGGAAAGATCGGGGTTGTAACAGAGGGTGGGTATTTTAACATGGGCCTTTTTAGCCGCTTCGAGTACGGTCGCACCCTCGGCAACCTGAACCGCTATTCCGTTGACTTTGCAATTAATCATGGTGGTTTCTCCCGGTCCTTAGCGCACGAGCACTGCGCCGAATTTGCAGGCCTTGAAGCACTCGCCGCATTTTATGCAGCGCAAAGCGTCGATAACGTGGGGCTGCTTTTTCTCTCCAGTAATACAGGGCACGGGGCACTTGCGCGCGCAAAGCCCGCAGCCTATGCATTTTTCCG
>CAZHSK010000045.1:0-10387 GCA_964535235.1 uncultured Treponema sp.
ACCGGGGCGCTGCTGCAGTCAATGCAGCCCGAACTGCTCACCGATTCCTCGATCAGCGCTTCGAGCTATAAGAAATTGAGGGAAGACTTGCGAAGTGTAATCACCTATGGTTCTGCCCATGTGCCAGTATCTACCAAGGTTGTCCAAGTTGCAGGCAAGACAGGCACGGCAGAAATCGGACTCAAAGACAGATGGCATTCCTGGTTCGCCGCCTTCGGCCCCTATGATGCAAAACCTGAGGATCAGATCGTGATAGTTACCATGGTAGAAGCGAGCAATCCTTGGGAGTGGTGGGCACCCTATGCATCCAACATTCTTTTCCAGTCCATCTTCGCAGACCAGGATGCCGAAACGGCAGCCAAGGCCGTGGGTATTAGGCTCAACAACCAGCACTTGAGAGGAGGTAGGGCGGAGTGAGGCACTTTCAGCTTCCCAAGTTTATCTCCGAAACCGATTTCCTCATGCTATTTCTCGCCCTTGCCTTGAGCGCAGTGGGCATCCTTTCCATCTTTTCCGCCGGCATAGATTCGGAAGGCTTTCGCTTTTCCAATGAATATGCCAAGCAGGTTATTTGGGCAGTGACAGGACTCCTGATCATGGTGGCCGCAATGGCCCTGGATATTTCCAGGCTCAAGGATTATACGGCATTCGCCTATATCGCCATTCTGATCCTCCTGGTCTATACCCGCTTTGCCGGCAGAGTTGTAAACGGTGCCCGTTCATGGATTGGCATCGGTGAATATGGGATACAGCCAGCCGAGTTCGCCAAGGCTATTACTATTCTTTTTTTAGCCCGCTATCTGGATTCATCGGAGCAGACCAGCAGTTTCAAGCGGCTTATCGTGAGTTCCATTATTATCGGCATTCCGGTTCTCCTTATCCTATCCCAGCCCGACTTCGGTTCGGCCCTCGTTTTCTTTCCAATATTGATAGTCATGCTCTACCTGGGCAAAATCGACAGGCGATATATCCTTTTCATTCTTTTATCCATCGGCACGACCTTTCTTTTCCTCATCCTTCCCCTCGCGGGCAAGCATTTCTTTCCAGGCGGCAATCTCATCGAGCTTTTTTTCCAGCGCAGGAGTTTCGTGATAATGATTACCGCCTTATTTTTTATCGCGTTGGCACTCTCCCTGGCGGGCTGGCTCGCCTTCAAGAAGGGCTATTATTTCTGGCTGAGTTATGCCTTTTCGGTTATCGACCTCTCCATTTTCCTGGCCTACGCCGGCCACAAGGTGCTCAAGGAATACCAGATCATGCGTCTCATGGTCTTCCTCAATCCCAATGTGGATCCCCAGGGTGCGGGATGGAACATTATCCAGTCGGTAACCGCTATTGGCTCGGGCGGCCTGGCGGGCAAGGGCTTTCTCCAGGGAACCCAGAGCCATGCTCGTTTCATACCCCAGCAGAGCACGGATTTTATTTTTTCCATAATCGCTGAAGAGTGGGGTTTCCTGGGCGCTGCGCTCCTGATAGCCCTCTTCGGAATTCTGCTATTCCGAATTCTCAGCCTCGTAGCCAGCACGAAAGACCACTATTCCATGCTCGTTTGCGGCGGATTCTTTGGGATGTTTTTCTTTCATTTCATGATCAATGTGGGCATGGCAATTGGGATCATGCCCATAACCGGCATCCCCCTCTATTTTATCTCCTATGGCGGATCCTCGCTCTGGTCGGCGCTGATGGCGATTGGATTCCTCCTGGGCATCTCGTCCCGAAGGTACAGAATGTGAAATCTCCCCAACTAATAAATCCCCTTATCGACATTGGCCCCGGTCTTCTTTCCATCCAGAAACCCGCCCGTTACCTCGGAGGCGAAGTAGGTTCTAGGCCTCCCATTAAAGCCCAGGACAAACGTTTTCGCTTTGCCCTCTGCTTTCCCGATCTCTACGAAATAGGCATGGCCAATAATGCCATGCGCATAATCTACAACGATGCGAACGACCTGGACCGCGAAACCCTGATCTGTGAGCGAGTATTCGCTCCAGAGCCTGATTTCGAGGCTCTTTTGGCCTCCAAATCCATTCCCCTCTATACCCTCGAAAGCGGAATTCCCCTTCGCGATTGCGATCTTCTGGGTTTTTCCATTGGGTATGAGCTTCTGGCTACGAATATGATCACCGTCCTCCAAAGCGGAGGGATTCCTGTACGCACCGAGGAGAGGGGAGAGGATACCCCTATCGTCATTGCAGGAGGACCTGCGTCTACCAATCCTCACCCCTTCGGCGCCTTTCTGGATGCTGTATACATAGGCGAGGCCGAGGCCGGCTTCTATCCTTTGCTCAAGGAACTCGCCGCCATGAAGCGGCAAGGAGCTAGTAAAAGGGAAATGTTGGAGCTTCTGACTTCCTGCGAGAATATATGGCTCTCTCCGAGGCTTTCGGCAGGAGGCTCAGGCAGTTTAAAGCCGGGCCGTAAAACCCTCAGGGCAGTAGATCCCGATTTTCACCTTAGGGCAGCCAGAACAGCCCTTCCTGTGCCCATTCTTCAGCCTGTCCAGAGCCATGGCACAGTGGAAATCATGAGAGGCTGTCCCAATGGCTGTCGTTTCTGCCATGCCGGCTACTACTACAGGCCCCAAAGGGTAAAATCCCCGGAACTGATCAGGGCTGAAGTCCAGTCCCTGGTCGATGTGGGTGGTTACAGAGAAATAACTCTGGCCTCCCTCTCGACAGGCGATTATCCAGGCATAGCCGATCTCTTCAGACAGCTCAACGCTGCGTGGAATGAGCGTTTTGTCTCATTTCAGCTGCCCAGCCTCAAGGTGGATAGCTTCAGTCTTCCGCTTCTCGCCGAAGTAGCTCAGTTGCGGAAGTCCGGACTCACCTTCGCCGTGGAGACGCCGGTAGAGTCCTGGCAGCGTTCCATTAACAAGGTAGTGAGTTTTGACCATTTGACGGCCATACTCAAAGAAGCCAAACGCTATGGCTTCAAGTCCGCCAAATTCTATTTCATGATAGGCCTTCCTGTACCAGAACAGGGCAGGGGAGAGGGAAGGGCGATAATCGATTTCCTCCACAAGCTGTATGCAGCCGAGCCCATCGTGATGAACGTCAATATAGGCACCTTCGTTCCAAAGCCCCATACAGCTTACCAATGGTCCCGGCAAATAACTGAAGACGAGGCGCTCCAGACTATCTATATGATCAAGGATGAAGTGAGACATCTTAGGCAAATCAGCATTTCTTACCATTCTCCATTCAGTTCGGCCCTAGAAGGGATACTGAGCAGGGGCGACGACAGGGTGGGGGAGCTTTTGCTGGAAGCACATAGAAGAGGCGCAAGGCTGGAAGCCTGGGACGATCATATAGATAAAGCCCTCTGGCGCACTCTTTTCGATGATTTCAGTAAAAAAGAGGGCAGGGACATCCTTGCCACCTACCTAGGCCCAAGGGAAAGAAATGAGGCTCTGCCCTGGGACGATATACAGCTTTTTGTAAGTAAAGGATTTTTAGAAAAGGAAATGGCTTGCTCCGAGGAGTCTCTGCTCACAAGTGTTTGTAGCGAGGACTGCGACCATCTCTGCGGTTCATGCAACGGTTCATTTAAAGTATTAAATAGTATACATGAAAGAGTTGCTTCTGATAAATATGAGTCTCTTGAGAGTAGTATTGATACAGTTACTCAATCTTTATTGCCTAAAAAACTATACTCATGGTCCACAAATCCCAGCTCTGATACCTATTCCAACACATTAGAGGATATAAGGCTTATAGTATCCTTTAAGAAAACTGGCAAAGCCGTTTTTTATCCTCTTCATTCCATATCGGGAATTTTCATCCGAGCCTGTACGATACTGGACTTGCCAGTACGTTATACAGATGGCTATAATCCGTTACCCAAAATGGAATTAACTCAACCATTATCCATGGGACTCGAATCTCTGGATGAGGTTCTTGCCCTCTGGCTTTTAAAACCACTCAGCGAAAATCAGCTTTCAGAGCTTAGAGATAAACTTTCAGCGTGCCTCCCTTCAGGTATAGAAATCAACACACTCAGGCAGGGTAAACAACGATCTTTGGGCAAAAACTCCATTGGCTCTCTTTATTGGGGTTCTTCATATGAATTCAACTTTACAAGAGCCACAGACATGGATTCTTTCCTGGCTTTACTCGCTGCATTTAACATTCCGGTTTTACAAGAGGACAAGCCAATGGTTGAGACGCTCTCTGTAAAGGTAGAACTCAACGATGCAAGAGGCGGTGAGCGGAACGCTATGAAACTTTTATCGAAGGGACTCAATGCTACTAACACCATGGAAAATATATTGGAGCGCTGCAGGGTAACGAGACTCCAAAGCTTTGCGGCTCTAGAGAATGGATCCAGAGGCGATGCTCTCTACCTGGCACTCTGATACTACTTAACATCTGCTAGCCGGACAGTATATAGTCGGGACTGCCATGTTTAAATGCCAATTGATGGAGGTTTGAACATCCTTGGGTAGACAGAATATACATTATACGAAGCTGCGCATCGGGACTTCCCTTCGTGATGAGGCCTTCAATGAAGCCCCCTCCTCAAGATTTCTAAGTACTACTCTCTCGAGTCTAGGTCTAGTACTCGATTATCCATGAATTCTGGGCAAAACTGGGTAGACTGTAGATAGGAGCGCCAATGGAGCTGCCTGAACTATCCTCACCGAAGGAAACAGCGAAGCAGATTATAAAGAATGGCCCACCCCCTATCCATGTCTCCCCCTGGTAATCAACATCGTCAGCCTGAAAATTCCTTTCTTGGAATGCTAATCGGCTGCTGTCGGCGGGTATATCCCTCACCACTGAAAACAGCACATTGTTGGCATCGTCCGAAAGATCCCAGGAAGTGAGAGATATGGTGTAGAGCCCTGTGTTATTCGCAGCTATGCTTATGAGAGGCCTGTTCCTGTCACTCGCCCTCCGCATGCGGGTAAAGCCATCGTTGATTGCGTTACTCATAAAATAATCGGGATATTTCTGATACTGGGAAGCGTAAGAATTAAGGCTTATAAAGGCTGTTTCGGCTACCGTACGTTCCTCAAAGACACGGTAATAGATTTCAATCCCTTTAAAGGTTTGGCTGCTCCCTTCGGAAGGAAAATAGTTGCCGCTATTATTTCTGACGCTGATCTGGGAATTGGAAACCGAAATGTAGGGCGGCTCAAGGTATGCGATCGAACTGATGCCGCAAGCCTGGGCCAGAGCCAGAAGCCCAAGGAGAAGGCAAGCCCGCAATAAATATCGACTAATACCTTTTAATATCAAGATATATTCAACCTCATATAAAAAAGGGCAGAATCCCCTGTGCTTCTCACAGCGAACCTGCCCTTTTGCTAAGAAAGAATTAAAAATTCCTTGTTCGCTCTCTAGCTATCATAGCCTTGGGTCTTGAGGTATACAACCCGGTTTTTAGCCAGGAGAGCCCAGTCCGAGCCGGAAAAATCCGAAAGCAGTGTGTTGTAGTGCTCCAATGCCGCACTGTAATCTTGCGCGGCTTCTTTGAGCCGGCCGATGGAAAAATGGGCGTGGGCAAGGTTGGGCGTATCTTCCTTGTACTTGGACACGAGCTTTTCGTAGTAGCCTATGGCAGCGTCGCGATTGCCCTGTTCTTCAGCGGCGATGGCGGCCAGTTCCAGGGCAAGGGGCGCGAGATAGCTCTCGGGCTTTCGCTCGGCGGCGCTGACTGCGTAGGTCTCGGCCTTAGCCCAGTCTTTTTTAAAACCCTGGAGGCTGGCGGCGGTATAAAGGGCCTGCTGGGCTGCGAAGGACTTAGGCCATTTCTTGGCTATCTCGTCCAGGTCTGCGAGTATCTGGCCTTCCAGTTCGGTTTTCTTGGTCTCGTCGCTCTCCTGATTCCAGCCTGCTATCCGGGAGCCGGCTTCCTCCATGGCTCTGGCTGATTTCTCGGCGTAATTGCTGGATGCGAAGGTGTAGATGCCTACGCCGGCGAGCACCACTACGAGGGCTATTATAATAGACAGGAAAACTATCCTGTTCTTGGCAATGAAATCGGAGAGTTTTTCAGCCGCGGTCTTTTCTTCCACCTTGTCCGGCTTGATGAGTCTAGCCTTGCTTTCCACATTTACTCCTTAGATTGTGCTATGCTCAATTCTTTGATCAGCCTGGACAGATAGGTCCTCTGAATATCCAGGGACTTGGCCGTCTCGGTCTGGTTCCATCCGTGCATTTCCAGGGATTTACGGATAAAATGCGTTTTAAACACATTGACCGCATCCCTCAAATTCTTTCCTTTGAATTCATCGATATCCTGGCCCTTGCCGCCTATCATGAGATCGGCGTTGCCGATAGTATCCTGCCTCGCCATCACAGCCGCCCTTTCGACGGCGTTTTCCAGTTCCCTCACATTTCCAGGCCAGGCATAGGAGAGCATGTTTTCCATCGCCGAGTCCGAGAAACCCCTCAGGGGCTTGTTCATTTCCCTCGCCGCCTTCTTGAGGAAATACTCGGCCAACGCAGGGATATCCTCCCTTCTTTCCCTTAAGGGAGGAATGTAGAGGGGTAGCACGTTTAGCCTGTAATAGAGATCGGATCTGAACTCCTGCCTGGCTACCATTGCTTCCAGATCCCTATTGGTGGCGGTGACTATGCGGACATCCACGCTTATCGTAGTGGAGGAACCCAGTTTCTCGAAGGTTTTCTGCTGGAGAACCCTTAACAGCTTGGACTGGAGCCTTAAGGGCATTTCGGCTATTTCGTCCAAGAAGATTGTTCCGCCGTCGGCCAGTTCGAAGCGCCCTTCCCTATCCTGATATGCATCGGTAAAGGCACCCTTGACATGACCGAAGAGCTCGCTTTCCAGAAGCGGCTCGGGCAAGGTGGCGCAGTTCACTCTCACAAAGGCCTTGGAAGCGCGCTTGGAGGACTTATGCAGCCTCTCGGCGAAAAGCTCCTTCCCTACCCCGCTTTCGCCTAGTATGAGAACCGAGGCGTCGCTGGGTGCGATCCTGTCCACCAGCTCCAGCTTTTCAGCCATCACCGGCGAGGCATGGACGAGATTGTGCCATCCTGAATTGGCTTGAGCCTTGTCGCTCAGGTATGAGAGTTCAAGAGAAGTCTTTTCCAGATATCGGGCATTCTCCACCGCAATCGCGGCCTGGAGAGCGAAGAGCTCCAGCCAGTACTGGTCTTCTTCGAGAAAATATCTGCCCTTGGTCTTGTTTATTGCCTCGATAACCCCCACAAGATTGCCCTTGACCTTCATGGGTACTGCGAGTATCGATCTGGTAGGGAAATCCACTTCTTTGGAAATGGTGGGAGAAAACCTCGGATCGCTTTCGGGGTTGTTGACGATGAGCGATTGGCCTTCCCGGACAACCCAGCCTACGATACCCTCTCCGGGATCGATGAGCCTTCCGGTGAGTTCGGCTTTTTTGGGACCCAGGGCGATTTCGAACCGCAGCTTCTTAGCCACGGAGTCGTAAAGCAAAAGGCTCGCCGCTTCCGCGCCGACGAGCCTTGCAGAGGATTCAATAATCTGGGATACCAGGGTCCTGGCGTCGGCGTAGTTGGAGTTGATGAGGGCACTGACCTCCACGAGCAACTCAAACTTCGCTTGATCTATGGTCCCTACCATCGCCTTGTCTTCTTCCCGTCGCCGCTAGAGGCGATTAGGAATTCTTCTTGGTCGTATCGCGATCTTTGAGCAGGTCGCCTATTGTGTAGCCGCCGCCCGATTCCTCTTCGCTTTGCATGAACTTGGAGATTTCTTCCCGCTGCTGACGCTGTACAAGATCCCTGATGGAAAGACCCAACTTCTGGCGCTCGGGACTGAGGTCTATGACAACTGCCTTTACGGCCATACCGACGGAGAACTTCTTGAGCGCATCGTCCCAGGACTCATCCCTATCGGAAGAAAGATCCTGCTTTTTCACCAGGCCGTCGATTTCGCCCTGAACCCGCACGAAGACTCCGAAATCCGTAACGTTGGACACGGTTCCTTCGACGATAGAGCCGATCCTGAATGCCTTGGCGAAGGATCTCCAGGGATCCTCGGAGAGTTGCTTCACGCCCAGGCGAATATTTCTTTCTTCGGGGCTGCTCTCGATGATCACAACCTCGATCTCATCACCCTCGTGGAGCATGGAGGCGGGGTTTTTGACCCTGGTGGTCCAGGAAAGGTCATCCACATGGAGGAAACCGTCGATGCCTTCTTCCAGTTCGATAAAGGCGCCGGCATTGGTAACCTTGACTATTTTCCTGGTGATTCTCATGCCTACCGGGAAGCTTTCGTTGATGTTATCCCAGGGATTAGCCTGCACCTGCTTGAGACCCAGGGACACTTTGCCTGCCTGGATGTCGTAGCCCAGTATCATGCAGTCCACGATGTCGCCGGCCTTGAGCATGTCCTCGGGCTTGTGAACCTTGCGCACCCAGGAGAACTCCGAAATATGGGCTAGACCCTCGATGCCCTCTTCGAGCTCGATAAAAGCTCCGTAGTCGGTGAGCTTGGTAACCTTGCCCTTGACGATATCGTTTACATGGTACTTTTCTTCGAAGGTGAACCAGGGATCTTGGGAAAAGTGCTTGAGAGAGAGGTTGATCCGCTTTTCCTCGGGCTCGAGCCTGATAACCTTCAGCTCGATTTCCTCACCCTTGCGCACATAATCCTTGGGCCTGGTAACATGGCCCCAGCTCATGTCGTTGATGTGGAGCAAGCCGTCAAAACCGCCCAGATCTATAAAGGCGCCAAAGCTGGTAAAGCTCTTTACCACGCCCTTGACAGTGTCGCCGATCTGCACGGTCTGGAAGAAGGCTTCCCTTCTCTTGTCTATGTCTTCCTCGAGCCACCTGCGGCGGTTGAGGATAATGTTGATTTTTTTCTCGGAGTAGAGTCGTTCCAGATAGAACTGGGTTTTGATGCCCACATACTCTTCGCCGCTCTCCACCCGCTGAATGTCCGCCTTGGAGGAAGGAAGAAAGCCCTTAAGCCCATGGCCCAGGTCGACTTCGAAGCCGCCCTTCACTTCCTTCTCGATTTTTCCCTCTATAGGCTGATGATCCTTGAAGGCATTGGCCACGGCTTTCCAGAATACTTTTTCCTCTGCCCTCTTCTTGGATACGATCACTTCGCCCGAGTGGGTCTCTTTCTTGACCAATATCACCTTGACATCGTCGCCCATTTTGGGGGGTTCGTCGCCGAACTCTAGTATGGGGATCTTGCCTTCGGACTTATACCCGACATCGACAAAAACAAAGTCGCCCGCTATCTGGACGACTTTTCCGTCGATCAAGTCACCCTCCTCCAGCCCCTCGAAACTCTTGAGGTACTGCTCCTGCAATTGTGTCTGGAATTCGTCGCGGGAGGGGGCGGCGGCGTCCATTACCACTTCCTTATTCTCCATGTGCTTCCCTTAAGTGTAGAATTTTGCTGTATACTTTCTCATAAACTTCTTCTATGGTCAAGCCGGATGTATCTAAATACTGGGCATCGGCGGCGATTTTAAGGGCTCCTACTTTCTTGTTCGTGTCTATTTCATCCCTCATTTTTATATTTTCCAGGATTTCCTCGTAGGATTTGGATGAACTGCCCTGCCCATACCTGCGTTTAGCCCTCTCATTCACCGAAGCGTCTATGTAGAACTTAGCATCGGCATCGGGGAAGACAACGGTGGTCATGTCCCTTCCCTCCACCACCGCGTTATTATCCCGGGCTATCCGTTGCACCACCCGATTAACGATGACGCGTATTTCCGGGATGGCCGAGACCTGGGCTACGATTTCGTCCACCTGGGCCGACCTCAGCTGGGCTGTGAGGATTTCGCCATCCACAGCCACAGATCCGTCCTTCCCGTAGCCGATCGAGACAAGGGATGCGCGGCTTAAAAGTTTTTTTTCTTCCTGAAGGGGAATTTTCTCCTTCAGCGACAGATAGGCTATAGCTCTGTATATATTTCCAGAATTAATATATAAAAATCCCAGTCGCTCCGATAAAAGTTTTGCTATGGTGGACTTGCCGCATCCCGCGGGACCGTCCATGGCCACAATCATGCCTTCTCTCCTTCCCGCCGCCCTGCGATAGCCTGGCGTGAATATTCCCTTAGCGCCTCCACCTCTTTAGGATCCAGTTCCCTGAAGGCGCCTTCGGCCAGGTCGCCCAACTCTATGGGCCCGATACGCTCCCTGCGCAAAAAGAGGGGCCTAAGGCCGAAATGGGACAGCACCCGCCTGATCTCCCTATTCTTACCCTCCACAAGGACTACCCTCATGGTCTTTTCATCCAGAATGCGCACGTTCTGCGCCTTATAGCGCTCTCCCTCCACAGTCAGGCCTTTCATAAAGGCCTCGGGAAGTTCGGCCGGGATGGGAAGATCGCAGCGCACCGCGTATTCCTTGTCGATGCAGCTTTTAGGGTGTACCAGGAGGGAGGCGAAATCCCCATCGTTCGTATAGAG
>CAZHSK010000046.1:0-10273 GCA_964535235.1 uncultured Treponema sp.
GGACGTCACTTTCGCCACCATTGGCAGCGTCGTCAACCGGTCCGACCTCTTCACGAATTTCCCCTATGTGATCGTTGATGAATGCCACCTCGTGAATGCCAAAGAGGGGATGTATAAGACCTTCCTGTCCGAACTGGAAAAGGCCGGGGATCTCAACGATTTAGAGAAGGCGTATGTAAGAGTCTCGCGGAGGGAATATGACAGGGAAACCAAGCTGCCTGCCAACCTGGTGGTTGAAATGGCGAGACAGACCAGCTTGTCTCAGGCCGCCTGGGTTCAGGCTAAGAAAGCTAACGATTTCGCTCGGTTTGCCCCTCATCTTTCCACGATGATAGAACTGAACCTGAAGATTGCGGCGGCTTTGAAACCCAAAACGGCCCCCTACGACGTACTTCTGGATCATTATGAGATAGGCAATACCGAAAAGTCCACCGCCGCCGTTTTTTCCACCATGAAGGCTCAATTGGTGGATATATTGGGTTCTATAAAAAGCAAGCCTCAGCCCGATGATTCATTCCTCTCCCGCAAGGTGAGCATCGCGGCTCAGGCCAGGATGAGCGACTACCTCATGACGGCCGTGGGTTTCGATAGAAAGCGAGGAAGACTGGACACCACCGCCCATCCCTTTACCACTACCCTGGGCCGGGACGATGTCCGCATAACCACTCGTTACATGGAGGATTTCTTTCCATCCGGCGTATTCAGCACAATCCACGAATCGGGCCATGCCCTCTACGAGATGGGTCTGGATACGGGGGCGGGATTCGCGGGCACAAGGCTGACCGAGGCTGCGTCCATGGCTATCCACGAGTCCCAGTCCAGAATGTGGGAAAACATAATCGGCCGATCCATGGCCTTCTGGAAAGCCCATTATCCGACTATCGTTTCCATGGCCGAGGGAGCCTTGGATGGAGTGGATCTGGCCAGTTTTTACCGAGGTGTCAACAAGGTCCAACCCAGCCTCATCAGGACCGAGGCAGACGAAGTAACCTACGGGCTCCATGTTATCGCGCGATTCGAGCTGGAATCGGAGTTGATCGGAGGCCGCCTGGCCGTGTCAGACCTTCCGGCCGCATGGAACGCCAAAATCAAGGATATGCTGGGCTTGGACGTGCCCGACGATGCCAGGGGCTGCCTGCAGGATATCCACTGGGCCATGGGCTCCTTCGGTTACTTCCCCAGTTATGCCCTGGGCAATCTCTACGCAGCCCAGTTCTGGTCGGCCATGAAGGCCGAGATGCCCGATATGGAAGAGCGCATCGCCGCAGGGGATAGTTCGCCCGCCCTAGCCTGGCTTCGCGGCAAGGTGCACAGGGAGGCGGCCGCGCTCACACCGGGAGATCTGGTAAAGAAGGTGACGGGCTCGAGCCTGGATCCCTCGTTTTTCGCCGACTATCTGCGTAAGAAATATTCGGAGATCTACGGTTTCTGAACCCGCTTTTCTGCGAAGTGGGCTTGGAGTGAGACTGAATTGACGCGGCGATGCTCAGTCGGGGATGCCTTGTCGGCATTCCGCAGCCCTCGCATGGCCTTCCAGCCCTTCCAGGCGAGCGAAGGCGGCGGTGTCCGCCGCCAGGGTTTCGGGCCTGTCCATGGCGAGCCAGGTGCGGGCTCTGAGGAAGTGCAGGACCGAAAGCCCGCCCGCGAAGCGGGCGGCGCCCGCCGTGGGAAGACTGTGATTTGGCCCTGCCCCGTAGTCGCCAAAGACTTCCGCCGAACCCCTGCCCAGGAAAACCGCTCCCGCCGATAAAATACCTGTTTCCCAATCCTCTGGGGCTTCCACCAGAAGCTCCAGGTGCTCGGGCGCGCAGCGCTCAGCGCAGTCCCTGGCCTCATGTTCGCTTTCGGCGACCAGAATCCAGCCATTGGAGAGCGAAGCGAGGGCCGTGGCCTTGTTGGGTTCGGGCAAGTGCTGGATCGCCACAGCGAGGGCTCTTTCGGTGGCGATCGCGAAGGCTTCGGAACGGCAGATAAGGGCCGGAAAGGCCGCGGTGTCATGCTCGGCCTGGGCTATGAGGTCGGCGGCCGCCAGGATGGGGTCGGCTTTGTCGTCGGCGATGATAAGCAGCTCCGAAGGCCCGGCGGGCGCCTCGGTGCCCACAACGCCGAAAAGTTGGCGCTTCGCGCTGGCCACATAGCGCCCGCCGGGCCCCACCACCACGTTGCAGGCCGGGAGCGCCACGCCAAAGGCTAGGGCGGCTATGGCCTGGGCACCCCCGCAGCGGAGGAAACCCGAAGCCCCGCCCAAGTAGGCCGCGGCCAGGCTCACGGCTGCAGGCCTAGGACCCGCGCAGTACACTTCTTTCACCCCTGCCTGAATGGCGGGGATAGTTGTCATGAGAGCCGTTGATGGTAGGGGATATCGACCCCCGGGGACGTAACAGCCAGCCCTGCCGACGGGAATAAAGCGATGACCTGCCCTGCCTCCTGGAATCTTCATGTCCAGATCCGAAAGGCAGGATCGCTGGGCTTGCGCGAAGGCTCCTATCCTGTCTCTTACCCTGCCCAGCAAATCCTGGGTGGAAGGATCCACAGACTCCCAGGCCTTTTCAAGATCTTCCCTATCCAGAAAAAGCTTCTCTTTAGGACCGATCTCGCCCAGCTTTTCTGCCCATCGCCTCAATCCTGCCTCCCCGTATTCTCTCACATCGGCTATTATTCGGGCGGCGCCCTCATCCACTTCGGGGGAAAATAGACGTCCCGAGGAAGAGGGCAGTTCGCCGGCCTTCATCCTTCTCATGGGCACAATTTCCGGGAGTCCGGAATTCAGTGTATTCCCGTCCATCGAGACCCTCCCTCGGCTGAATCGTACCCGGGCTTGGCGTTGCCCGGTCTGCGTTGGACCTTGAAGGACCTGCGCTCCAATTCAGCTTCTATATCCTCCAGGCTAGCCCCTTCCCTCAAGGCCTTGACCATCGTGAAGTAAATGAGGTCGGCGGCCTCGAAGGCCGCGTCCGAGGAGCCCGAAGCCATGGCCAGTTCGTCGGCCTCCTCCCTCAGCTTGGAGGCTAACAGGCTTGGATCGGTGAATAGCCTTCTGGTGTAGGAACCTTCAGGCGCATCTTTTAATCTTGCGTCCACAGTGCGCGACAGTTTTTCGATGCCGTAGCCGTTGTCGAAACAGTTACGCCTCTCCATGTGGCAGAAGCCTTTGCCGTTCTGCCGCACCGTAAAGCGAATGCAATCCCTGTCGCAGTCCAGTTCGGCACGGATGAGATCCTGATAATTGCCCGAAGTTTTTCCCTTTTCCCAGAGACCCCTGGATCGGGACTTATAGACGCCTCTTCCGGATTCAAAGGCCGATTCCAGGCTTTCCAGATCCGAGTATACCAAGCCTAGAAGCCTGCCTCCCTCGTCGCAGACCGTTGTAGGCCAGAGACCGTCGGGCCTGTCGGATGAAAGAGGAGCCGAAAAAGCTCTCGCGAGGCTCAAGGCTCCCGTGGCCAAAGCGGTCCCCGCCTGGACATCGGCCCCCAGGGCGTCCAGGCCTGCGATCTGGTCCGCGCCTTCAGCGCCTCCTGATGCTCCGCCGGCGCAGGCCACCCTTCTGCCCGAGGCCGCCTTGATGATAGTTTCGGCCCTGGCGAAATCGAAACCGTTCATTTCGCCTTCCCGGTCTATGGTGGTTACCAGGAATCCGCCCACGTAGGGTTTCAGCTCCTCTATCCTTTCAAAAAGCCCGGCTTCAGTGGCCTTAGTCCAGCCCTCCACCATAATTTTTCCCCTGTTGGTGTCCAGGGCTGCGATGAGCCTTTCCGGGGGGAAATCGGATAGGAATTCCGGGGTGGCTTTCGTGCCTATCATCACCGCCCTGGCGCCCGAGTCCAGATACTCCAAGGCCAGTTCACGGCTGCGGATCCCTCCCCCGACCCTTGCGGGGTACCTGCGAATAATCTTTTTTACCTGCTCCTTGTTGGAACCCTTACCCAAAGCCGCATCCAGGTCTACCACGGCGATTTCGCCCGCCCGGGAAAGTTTTTCGGCCAGGACTTCCGGATCACCCACTTCCAATACGGGATGTCGGCCGCCTCTTAGCTGAACGGCTCTGCCGCCCAAAATGTCTATGCTGGGTACTATCATCGTCTCACCTCCACTCCAAAGGACTCAAGGCTCGCCTTGAGCCTTCCCACCGTAAGTTCCCCCCTGTGAAAAGCCCCGGCCCCCAAAAGGGCGCTGGCCCCGGCCTTGGCTCCTGCCAGGAAATGCCCGCATTCCACGGCTCCGCCCGAGGCTATCACAGGAATGCCCGCGGCTTCTGAAACTGCTTTGATCAGGGCTTCGTCATAGCCTTCGCCCGTGCCATCCTTGTCTATGGATGTGAGAAGGATTTCTCCCGCGCCCAGGGCGGCGCAGCGCCTTGCCCAGTCCACCGCATCCAGGCCTGTAGCCTTCTTGCCCGCATCGATGAAGACTTCCCAGCCTCCTTGGGCCTTTCGGGACGCATCTATAGCCACTATGACGCACTGTACGCCGAAACGGTCGGCCAGTTCCCGAATGAGCTTTGGATTTCTCACCGCCGCGCTGTTTACCGAAACTCTGTCCGCTCCGGCGTTGAGAAGCCGCTGGGCGTCCTGGACATTCTTTATGCCCCCGCCTACCGAGAGGGGAATGGAAAGCCTTTGTCTCACCGCGGCCACCGACTCCAGGGCCGTGCGGCGCTCTTCTATCGTTGCGTTTATATCCAGGAGGGCAATTTCATCGGCTCCTTCCTCCTCGTAACGCCCAGCCAGTTCGGCTGGATCTCCCGAATCCACCAGGTTCTGGAACTTAGTGCCCTTGACCACCCTTCCGCCTTTAATATCCAGGCAGGGGAGTACGCGTATCGCCGTAGCCCTGGAATCGGAAGGCGGGATAGTTTCCGAGGATTTTTTTGGAAGCTCACCCATGCCTGATGCTAAGGGCAGGGGGGCTTCAAGGCCCATCCAGCGCAGGAAAATTCTCTGCCCCCATTCGCCCGATAATTCAGGATGAAATTGGCAGAGGAGGATGCCGGGCATGCCGCTTTCTTTGTCGATGGCGCCTTCGAGCGCGGCGACGAATTCTTCACCGTAGTTGCTGGTGGCGCAGCGATAGCCTTGGGGTACGGTAGATAACCTGTAACTGTTGGCGAAATATGCCCATCCCGACTCGATGCATCTGTCGCCTTTGGCTGCAGTCACTCGGTTCCAGCCTAGTTGAGGAAGGGGGAGGCCAGGAGAGAATCGGCCCACATCGGCTTGGATGGCTCCAATTCCTCCAATGCCCGGGGCTTCCTCGCTGGAAAGGCAGAACATCTGCATTCCCAGGCAAATACCCATGGTAGCCCTGCCATCCGCTATGCGGGAGGCGAGAGCTCGGTCCAGATTCCCAGAACTGAGGCTCTCCATCGCGGCTCCGAAGGCTCCAACCCCCGGGAGAAGCACTCGTTCAGCTTTTTCAATAAGGTTGTACTCCGTGGTGATCAGTGCCTTCACGCCCGAACGGGCGCACATGGCTTGAACCGAGGCGAGATTGGCAGCGCCGGTGGAGGCAATGACAAGCTCAGAGCTTTTCATGCACCGCCCCTTGGGGATGAAGAGTCAATTTTTCGCACGCTTATGCTAGCCCTTCCCTTGGTACTGTTCCCCGGACCTTGCCTTAGGCTTGTAGATCCGGCACCGGCTCCCGCCTCGTCCTGTGAAGCCGTATCGAGCTTAGGTGTTATGTCCATGGATTGGCAAGCGCTCTTCAGGGCAAGGGCCAGTGCCTTGAAGGCCGCTTCCGCCCTGTGGTGGTCGTTAGCACCCTTGAGCAGGTCGATATGCAGCGTTATGCCGGCGTTCATGGCAAAAGTTGCGAGGAAGTGGCCAATATTCTCCGAGGCCAGGTCTCCTATGGAAGCCCTCTGCAAACCCAAGGACAGCTCGCACCAGGGCCTGCCGGAAAGGTCCACCACAGCCCTGGCCAAGGCCTCGTCCAGTGGAGCGTAGGCCGAACCAAAGCGACGGGGATTGTCCAGGCCGGTCAGGACTTCCTTGAAGGCGATACCCAGCACAATGGCCGAATCCTCGACGCTGTGGTGGTCATCCACTTCCAGATCGCCTGAGCAGCTTAGATTCAAGCTCCAGCCAGCGTGGTGGGACAGGCTTCCGATTAGGTGATCCAAAAATCCTATGCCCGTATGGATAGTTGAGGAACCGGGTACTAGGCTGAGCCTAACTTCGAGTTCCGTTTCGCGGCTCTTCCTCGTGACAAGCACTGCATCGTTTTTTCCGCCTTCCTTCATAGTCTCACCTCCGGGCGCCGCAGCGCGCCAAGCAATCGTACGAGCGACTTCTCTTCCCCTGGGCATGTTACGCGGACCAGGCCTTCCGTGTCTGCCTTTCCCGGCCAATGGCGGATGAGTATTCCCATGTCCTTCAGCCTGGCGACGAAGGCCGGGGCATCAGCCACGAAAGCGCTGACAAAGTTGGCTTGGGATGCCCAAGTCTCAGCGCCTAGGGCAGCTAGGGCTTCTTGAATTTCGCGGCGCTCCGTTTTAATGCGATCAACGAATGCCCGATATGCAGTTTCGGTTTCCTCGAGAGCTATTTTAGCCGCTTCTATGGCGGGGGAGGAGAGGGAGAAGGGTGGACCGGCCTGCCTGAGAATATCGATCAAGCCTCTATCAGCCTTGCCGGCCATTGCCCAGCCCGCCCTGAAGCCCGCTAGGCCTCTGGATTTGGAAAAACTGCCGGTGATCAGCACTCCGGGAGTCTCCAGAGCTAGGCGCAGAATGGAGCTGTCATCGGCAAAATCCAGATAGGTGAGGTCGAGAAGAAAGAGACTGCCCGCAGCCCGGCATGCCGAGGCGACGGCGAAAAAGTCGCCGTCGCTTAAAACCCTTCCGTCGGGATTATCAGGAGAAGCTATCACCGCTATGGCTGGCTTTTCATCTTTGATAGCAGCGCAGAAGCTTTTGAGAGGAAAGGGACTTCCCGGTCTTTTGTGTATTCCGACAAAGCGAGCCCTGGCTCTGAGGCTGGCGTCCAGAAACTCGACAAAGCCGGGAACGGTGCTTACTATTATGCTTCCAGGGCCGGCCAGGGCTCCAAATATCCTCTCTATCGCGTCGTCGGCTCCGGCCGTGGCGATAAGCTGGGCCGGTGAGAGGCCGAAATGCCTCGCGAGCTCTCTTTCGAGCAATTCGGCTTTGGGATAGCGCCGGGCGATTTCAGGGGAGAGCACCCTGGCCAGCTGGGAACTATCCAGAAGACAAAGCCCTTCGTTGGCATCCAGCTTCAGGAAATCCTTTGATTCCATGATCAGGGCTCCTTTCAGGGTACTAGCTGGCTCAGTTGGGTAACGACAATGTCGGTGCCGCCCCGGCGCTTGATTTTGGGAATAAGGGCTGCCAGCTGATCCCGGGGAGCGGCCACTCTCACTGCGAAGGCCTTGCCGCCTTCCAAGGGAGATAGGGTGGGGGAACGCAGGCAGGGCAGTACTGCGATGAGGGCTTCCAGTTTGGATTCCTCCACGTTCACTTCCAGCATGACCCGTTTTCTCGCTTCAATGACCGAACGCATGATGAGGATCAGGGCCTCCGCCGCCTCCTGCTTGGCCGGATTCTCCATGGCTTGGCGCGAGGCGTAAAGCCGTGTCGAGCTTTTCATCACCGTATCGAGTATTACAAGCCCGTTAGCCTTGAGAGTGCTGCCGGTGGCGCAGTTGTCTATGATGAGATCAGCGTCCTCGGGGGGGAATACTTCTGTTGCCCCATAGGAGCGTATGAAAACAGCCTCGGGTATATTGTCCTTGATCCAGGCCTTGGCTATGGATTCGTATTCAGATGCCACCACTGGGCGCCTGCCGCAGGCCTGGGTCCAGGACGAAAGGGGGGCTTTGGGAGACCCTATTTTTTCCACCAGGGTTGCGGGAGCGGCTACTACCACCGAGACGGGATCCATCCCCGTATCGAAGAGTTCAACAAGGTCAACGCCCAGTTCCCTTACCCAGTCGGCTCCGGCAAAACCCACGTCCCTGCTTCCCGAGGAGAGCATTTCCACAATGTTCTGGGGTTTTAAAAGCTTGGTTTCGTAGGACAGTGCGCCGGTACCCAAATCGAAGGCCGAACCGTTGCCCAGCCTGGGCCTGTACTCCCTTTCATCGATGCTCACCGGAAGTCCCGCTTCGGCCAAAAGCTGCATAACCTTGGTCTGCATCCTGCCTTTAGGAAGCCCGATCCTCACTACTGTTTCTGTTGTATTCATAGCTATCCTCCTGGTTGTGCGCCCTATTCCCCCGGCGTTTTTCAGGAAGAACCGCGATATGCGGCTGGCCTAAAAAAAAGCGCCGGCTGGGAATCAGCCGGCGCTTTTTTGTTCACTTGATGCCTAAAATTGGATCAAGCCCACCATTGCCCCGGCTGTCTGAGATGATGGCCGTGATGATGATGGAGGGCTCTGGATCCCTTCTCGACACCGGAAATGCGCTTCATTATGGGATGATAAAAACACAAGCAGTGCCGCCATGTCAAGGCTGTTTCTCCCTGTCGATGCATATTCTCCCTAAAATCGTTGCCTTGGACTGGTCTTTGCGGCTAGTATAGTCCTATGGAAAGTGAAGCTGTGGATAGGCATCTGAGGGGAGATACGGGCGCTTCTCTTGTATATCCGGTTATTTCCAGGCGCTCGGGCGGTCTTTCTCTGGGCATCAATCTCTTTCCGGGTCATAAACACTGCAATTTTAATTGTCCTTATTGCGAGGTGCAGGCTTTCAGGAATAATACCGTCTTTACGGTGGACACGTTGGAAGGAGATCTCGAGGATTTCTTCAGTTCCAGATATCCAGATAAATGGAATTCTTTTAAACTCAAGGATATATGCATTTCGGGCAACGGTGAGCCAAGCCTTTCGCCTCACCTGGATGAAGCCCTTGACCTCTGCGCCAGGGCAAGACGTCGTTTCCCGCGGATCGCAGGGAAGGCGAAGCTTGTCCTCATAAGCAATGCCACAGGCTTCCTTCATGAGGAGACCAGCGCTCTCATCGCGCGATTTGCGGTCAGGGAGGGACTCATGGTGTGGGCTAAGCTGGATGCGGGCACCCAGGAGGGTTTTCTGGCCATGTCCCGTTCGGGCTACAAGCTTAAAGACATTGTGGAGGGAATCGCCGGCTTCGCATCCCTTAGACCCATCATACTTCAGACTATGGTATGCAAGCTGGACGGGAGGATTCCGGACGTAAATGATGTGGCTTCCTATGCGGCCGTTATCGATACCCTCATGAGCCGCGGAGCAAAAATAGAAGAAATACACCTCTACACAGTGGCCAGGCCCCCTTTCGAACTCTCCGTAGAAGCCTTGGAGGAGGAAGACCTGCGCCGCTTCGCGGCGCAGGTCACCGGGTTTGCTGTAAAGAGCCCGCGTATCCGGCTTTTCGACAGCCGGGGGGATGCGGGGGTCTTTAAACCATGATCGATCTCCATAGCCACTCTACTGCCTCGGACGGGTCTTTAAGCCCTTCTGAACTCATGATTCATGGGAGTAAGCTGGGTTTGAGGGCACTGGCATTAACCGATCACGACACGGTAGCCGGTATAGCCGAGGCAAGGGCCAAGGCAGCCGAATTGGATTTGAAATTCATATCGGGAGTGGAGATAGAAATCGATTTCGATCCTGGAGAATTCCATCTCCTGGGTCTGGGCGTTGATGAGACGGAGGGAGAGCTATTAGAAGCCCTCTCGGAGCTGGCCGATGCGCGGAAAAGGCGCAATGAAAGCATGGTGGAGCTTTTTCGCGGCGAAGGCATGGCCATGGACCTGGAAAAGATGGGTTCCCTGGCGGGCACCGAGAGAGTAGGCAGGCCTCATATGGCCGAAGCCCTGGTAGAAATGGGCGTCGTGCGCACCAAGCAGGAGGCCTTCGACAAATACCTGGCCAAGGGAAGGCCTTTTTACCTGCCCAAGGATTGCCTGCCTCTCTCCCGAGCCCTTCATCTTATCCGTCAAGCCAAGGGGGTGGCGGTAGTAGCCCATCCATATTCCCTTTTTATCAGCAAGCCCAAGCTAAGTGCACGTATGGATGAGTGGAAAGACTTAGGTATCGAGGGTATAGAAGCCTACCATCCGGCGGCAAAACTGGGACAATGCAGGATATTGGAAAACATGGCCAGAGAAAGGGGTTTTCTGGTGACCGCCGGATCGGACTTTCATAATTTCAAAAAACCGGAATGCGGCCTGGGGAGGACGGCGGGGGGCATCCCCATCGCCGATTCCTACTACGAAGACCTTGTCTCTTCTTTATCCGGCTCCACAGCTTGAATATCGTCGATCTGTTCG
>CAZHSK010000047.1:0-10262 GCA_964535235.1 uncultured Treponema sp.
CTCTTTTGAAGAGGCATCTTTCCTCAGCATTTCTTCCTGAACGTCCCAGAGGTGAATTCGCGATGCTCAAGTTTATCATTTCCAAGTTAATATCACTGGTTATCATACTCTTTATGGTTTCTATCCTGGTTTTTTTGATGGTACATCTCATCCCAGGAGACCCTGTCCTCAACATGCTGGGACTCCATGCGCCGCCAGAAGCGGTGCAGGCTACCAGGGACAGACTAGGCTTGAACGATCCCCTCTACGTTCAGTACGGAAATTTTATTTCCAACGCTTTAAAAGGAGATTTTGGGACTTCCATACGGACTAGGCAGCCAGTAATAGATGAAATACTGGGACGTTATCGCTATACTCTGGTGCTTGCCTTGGGTGGAACCCTGGTAGCAGCCTTTATTGGAATTGTGATCGGTATAATTTCAGCAATAAAGCAAAATAAGTTCCTGGATAATTTTCTCATGATATTTTCACTTTTATCCGTTTCCACTCCTTCATTTTTCTTGGCAATAATATTTATTCTCATTTTTTCCCTATATTTGGGCTGGTTTCCCAGCATTGGCATGTATTCGACCAAGCACTATGTGTTGCCCATTTTCGCCTTAGGCATGCAGTCGGTGGGCTTGATTGCCCGCATGACGCGATCGGCCATGCTTGAAGTGCTGAGAGAGGACTATGTTCGCACCGCGTACGCAAAGGGAGTGCCTGCCTATAAGGTTATTCTCTCCCATGCCCTGCGGAATGCACTTATTCCCATTGTGACCATCTTAGGTCTTCGCTTCGGCGGTCTTCTGGCAGGGTCGGCCTTAATTGAGAGCGTTTTCGCCATTCCAGGTATCGGAAGGCTTATGATAGACGCGGTGCTCACCAGGGACTATCCGGTGGTCCAAGCTACGGTGTTGGTGCTTTCCACCACCTTTGTACTTATCAATACCATTGTGGACATACTTTACCGCCTTGTGGATCCTCGGATTCACTACCAAAAAGGATGATCGAAGGATGAAGTCTTCTACGTTCAAGCGCTTTGCAAAAAGAAAATCCTCCCTTATCGGTGGAATCATCATAGTATTCTTTATATTTATTGCTCTCGTTGGGCCATATTTCACAGCCTATGATCCTTTGAAAATAGATCTGCGCAACAAATACCAGGGAGCAAGTTTGGCTCATCCTCTGGGCACGGATAATCTGGGCAGGGATACCCTTACCAGGCTCGTCTACGGCGCACGCACTACCTTTATCATAAGCTTTACCGCTGTTCTCTCGGGCTCCATAATCGGATTGTTGCTTGGGGTAGTGGCCGGGTATTTCGGCGGCCGGGTGGACGATATACTCATGCGCATAACCGATATTTTATTGGCATTTCCTGGGCTCCTCCTGGCCATAGCGATTGTGGCCATACTAGGCAACGGAATTATCAATACGATTATCGCCATCGCTATTTACAATATTCCCTACATTGCCCGGATAGTCCGAGGCTCGGTGCTGACAATCCGCAATAATGAGTACATTCAGGCGGCCAAGGTGATTGGGGCTTCCAATACGAGAATTATACTCACGCATATCATCCCCAACTCCTTCTCCCAGGTAATTGTCAACACAACCTTGAGTCTCGGCACCGCCATACTGACTTCTTCATCTCTTTCCTTTTTAGGCCTGGGCGTTCAGCCGCCCTATCCCGAATGGGGTTCGATGCTGAGCAAGGCCAGGGAAGTCATCAGGACTGTACCTATCGCCACCTTGGCTCCAGGGATCGCCATAACCTTGGTCGTCCTAAGTTTCAGCCTTTTAGGCGATGGCTTGCGGGATGCCCTCGATCCCAAGCTCAAGAATAGTTAAGGGGGGAGGAATGAGCGCAGCAAGCCAGACCGAAAACAAGGAAATCCTCAAGGTTCAGGGACTCAAGACACATTTCCAAATAGAAGAGGGCTTTGTGCCCGCGGTGGATGGTGTCGATTTTTCATTGAAAGAAAAGGAAACACTGGCGATTGTCGGAGAATCGGGCTCGGGAAAGAGCGTAACCTCGCTTTCCATTCTAAGGCTGATTCCCAATCCTCCCGGGAAAATTGTGGCTGGTTCCATCCTCTATGGTGACAGGGACCTGGTAAAAATCAGTGAAAGAGAGATGAGAAAGATCCGGGGCAACGAAATTTCCATGATCTTCCAGGAACCCATGACCTCGCTCAATCCAGTATTCACCGTCGGCAAACAGATCGCCGAAGTGCTTCAGCTCCACAGGGGTAAAAAGGGCAAGGAAGCGATGGAAATAGTCGAAGAAATGCTTCGCATGGTGGGTATTCCCAATCCCGACAAATGCGCCCGTAACCATCCTCATCAGCTCTCCGGAGGAATGCGCCAAAGGGCCATGATAGCCATGGCCATGGCATGCAATCCCCGTATTCTCATCGCCGACGAGCCAACCACAGCCCTGGATGTCACGATTCAGGCACAGATTATTCATCTCATGTCGGAACTCAAGAAAGAAGTGTCCACGGCTATCATTCTGATAAGCCACGATCTGGGCGTCGTCGCGCAACTTGCTCAAAATGTCATGATCATGTATGCGGGCAAGGTAATGGAATATGGGGATGTAAAATCCATTTACTCCTCTCCGCTTCATCCCTACACCGTCGGCCTTTTGCATTCCATCCCCAAGATTTCCGAGTCCCTGCACAGACTGAGAATAATAAAGGGAACGGTGCCAAGTCCCTTGAAGCTCCCGGTGGGCTGTAAATTCTGTACCCGCTGCGATGAGGTCATGCCTATTTGCCTGGAGAAGGAGCCTGAGTTTATCCATGTCGGTGCCGGGCGAAAGGTCCGCTGCTGGAAGTATGGCCAAGGGGGAGAGAAATGAAGCGGGTGCTTCTGGAAGTCAAAAATTTAAAAAAGCATTTTCCTGTCAAAAAGGATACTTATTTTGAAAAGCAGAAATATCTCAAGGCAGTGGACGGCATAAGCTTTTCCATTCATGAGGGAGAAACCCTGGGACTTGTGGGAGAATCCGGCTGCGGCAAATCCACCACAGGCAAGATGATCGTCAAACTGTTAAAGCCCACATCAGGGGCCATTCATTTCGAGGGAAAGGATATTTTCTCCATTCAACCAGGGGAGGAGAAGGAATTCAAGAGAAGGATCCAGATGATTTTCCAGGATCCCTATTCTTCCTTGGATCCTCGGCAGAGCGCGGGAAAGATAATCATGGAGCCCCTGGTCGTGCATGGCAAGAAGGAAAATGCCAAGGAAGTCGTGCTTTCACTCATGGACGATGTGGGATTACTCAAAGAGTACTTCGATCGATATCCCCATGAATTCTCAGGCGGTCAGCGCCAGAGAATAGGAGTTGCCCGTGCCTTGGCCTTAAACCCTTCGCTGATTATTTGCGACGAACCGGTGAGCGCCCTAGATGTGTCTATCCAGGCCCAGATTGTCAATCTAATGCAGGATCTGCAGGCCAAATATCATCTCACATACCTTTTCATCTCCCACGATCTTAGGATTGTAAAGCATATCTGCGACCGCATAGCCGTTATGTATTTGGGCCGGATTGTGGAGTTGGCCGACAAGCAGGCAATTTTTGATGCTCCACTGCATCCCTATACCCAGGCCCTGCTCGAATCGATCCCTGAATCGGATCCTGGGCAACCCAGGGAGAGCGAGCCTATAAAAGGCGATGTCGCCAGTCCGATAGATCCGCCCTCGGGCTGTCACTTCCATCCTCGCTGCCCACGCTGCATGGATATATGCAGGCAGAAAGCCCCTGAGATGATTGAGTATAAGGAAGGCCACTTTGTGGAATGCCATCTTTTCGATGCAAAGCAAGGAAAACAATAAGGAGCTCCAATGCGAAATTCGCCTATGCTGAAGTTTTCGGTCCAGGAATATCAGGACAGACTGGCCAAGTTGAGAGCCCAGATGGAGGCGAAAGGCCTGGATGCTATCATTCTGACTTCCGATGACAACACCTTCTACTTTTCAGGGTTCCAGAGCATTGTCTGGGATTCTAAGGTGTCCACTCCCTGCGTGCTCACCATCACCAAAAATGGTGGCATGTGCATTGCCACGTCCAAGGGCGGGACTGAGACAGCCGCCTATACTTCCTGTGTAGAAGACATTCGGTTTTATAGTAGAGACGGCGGAAAGGACGGCGGATACCCAAGCTTCGCCCAGACTATCGCCAGCCCCCTGGCTGAAAAGGGTCTTCTTTCGGGAAAGATAGGGCTCGAATTCACCAACGGCACTAAAATGCATCTCACTCATGTACAGCGGGAAGCTCTCTTTGCCTTGCTCAAGGATGCAAGCCTTGTAGACTGCTCCGACGCGCTATGGGCTGTACGTTCGGTAAAGTCGGAAGCAGAAATCGCCTATTTGCGCCGCTGCGCTAAAATAAATTGTGATGGCATAGCCGCAGGTTTCGCTTCGTTGAAAGAAGGCATGTCCGAGCTGGATCTTTACAGAAATATCGTTATTGAGTATTTCAAGGGCGGCGCAGAACGAAGCCTGCTCTTGGGAATTAGGGCGGGGGCTGAGCGCTATCCCCAGGGTAATTGTCCTCCTTCCAACCGGCCCATACGCAAAGGCGAAATAATTCTTGTGGACGGTGGACCTATCTGCGATGGCTATTACGGCGACATTATCCGAGAAGGGGTTATCGGCAAGCCCAGCGATCGCCAGAGGGCTATGTTCGATGTGGCCAGGACAGCATGTTATGCGGGTATAGAGGCTATGAAGCCCGGTGCCAGAGTTTCGGATGTAGTACGGGCTGTGGACAAGGTAATGAATGCTTCGCCTTTTGCGGAATTCTCCGCCGTTCCTGGCCATGTGGGGCACTCTCTGGGTACCGGAGTCCATGAATTTCCGCTTCTGGACATACGCTGTGACACCGTGCTCCAGCCGGGCATGGTGTTCGCGGTGGAGCCATATTTTCTAGAGAAGGGCGTGGGAAGCCTCGGCATAGAAGAGAATGTTGTTGTCACCGAAACGGGAGTGGAAAACCTGACCCCATCGTATTCCGATCTCATAGTCCTTTAATACCATCGCCAAGGGAGGCATTGAATGGGAGAATTCGATACTGCGAAAAAGAAATCCGGTTTGCCCGAGGGCTACAGCTTATTCGGTGAAGCTCTTTATGCGGTAGAGTACCCGGCTGAGACCGAAGCGAAGTATCTGGCTAATCTGGAAGCCGCGGTCCAGAGGGTAAAGGCCAATCCTGACGACGAAGATGCCATTGTGTGGCATGGGCGCCGACTAGGATATCTGACGCGCTACCGAGAAGCTATCGAAATATATAGCGAAGGTTTGGACAAGTATCCCGAAAGCTTTGTGCTTCTTCGCCACCGAGGGCACAGGTTTATTTCTATTCGTAAATTTGCCGAGGCTGAGGCCGATTATCTCAAGGCAGCCAAACTTTGCCTGAATGCGCCTGATGTGGTGGAGGCCGATGGCGAGCCCAATAAGGCGGGGCTTCCTACTGGAACAATACGATTCAACATCTTCTACCACCTTGGCCTCTCCCGGTATCTCCAGGGTAAATTCGAGGACGCCTTAGGAGATTACAGAACCTGCATGGAATATTCCACTTCCAACGACGACGCGCTTGTGGCTACTTCCGACTGGCTTTACATGACTCTCATGCGCCTGGGAAGAAAGGAAGAAGCGGCTGAAGTGCTCAAGCCGATTTCGGAGAACATGGATATTATTGAGAATTATGCGTATCATCACAGGCTGCTTCTCTATAAAGGGCTCAAGAAGCCGGAAGAACTTCTTGTGGCTGGCTCGACAACCCATCACGACACGGCCACTCATGGTTATGGGATTGGAAATTGGCATTATTACAACGGCAGGACAAGCGAAGCCAAGACCATGTTTCAGAAAGTAGTAGCTACTGCGTTCTGGCCGGCTTTTGGGTACATCGCCGCCGAGGCTGATTTGCGCAGGGGTTTGTAATTAGAAGCTGAGTTGCCGCCCCTCTCCTGCATAGCGCAGGAGAGGGGCGGTTTTTTTATTTCAAGCCTTTGACCAGGTTTCGGAAAAGTGAATGCCTAGTGTTTCCAGTTCTTTAAGGATTGGTTCGTAGATATCCGCCGAGATGGGTATCACGACTCCGCGTTGCCTGATCTTTCCCTCTAAAATCATCCGCACGCCTATAGCTGCGGGCAGACCTACGGTGCGCGCCATGGATGTGGCTCCATTGGGGATTCCGAAATCTACCATGATAGAGGTGATCGCTGTCTTGTAGTCGGAGTATTTCGCCTCAAACTCGTGCCTGAGAATTAATAAGTCACGTTCTCCGGGGGCAAACTGCATTTTCTCCATCATCTTTGCGCAGAGCATATCGATGGGGGCTTTTTGTCCTTGGGGTAGTGCATCATTGGAGAGGAGGCCGAGCCAGGCCAGGTTCTCGATAACCTTCGCAGAAGTCTGTACACCCAGTTTTCTGGCCAAGTTGGTTCTGACATCGGAAGTGCCGGGGGCGAGTCTTTGCATCAGGTCAAGCCATGAGCCGCCCTGGAAGTCAGCGAGGGGAGCTTCGTCCAGCAGGCCGAGGTCCGAAATTTTGCTTAACGTGGAACACCAGCCGAGGTTGCGAAGGGTGCCCCGCAGCATGGTTCGGGTCGACTCTATTCCATAGGTTGTGGCATAGGGCATGGAGTCTCGGTTAGGGTAAGTTTCGAAAACGATCTTCTTGCCCTCGACTTCCACGGCCATAGTCCCATAATGGTCGAACAGCGTGCCTGCCTTGATATCCACCTCTTCCCCATTCCAGCGGTAATGGGCCGGATTCTTGCCTGCCAGCAGGACTCCCCGAGGACTCCATGAAAACTTGTAGCCAAAGGGGTTGTTATTGGCCTCTGGTGCGGGCAGCCCACCGCAGTACGAGATGAACTTCGTTATCTCGCCGCCTTCCTTCTGTACTTTGTGAATTACTTTCATGGCTGTCATATGATCGATGCCGGGATCGACACCGATTTCATTCATGAAGATTAACCCCGCATCCCGGGCTGGGGCATCGAGGGAGGCCATTTCCGGTTTTACATAGGAAGTGGTGAGCATGTGCTTGCCATGCTTGAGACAGAGTCGGGCTATGGCTGGATGATATGCATAGGGTAAAAGGCTTACCGCCAGATCGTGCTGGCGAATTATATCGCCCACCGCATCCAGGTCTTCGGAATTCACCGCCGCCGCGTGACCCTTGGGATATCCCTGCACCAAGGCTTCGGCCTTTTTAATAGTTCTGGAAGCTACCGTCACCTCGAAACCATGGTCTAGCAGATACCGTACATGCTCACCTGCCACCATGCCTGCACCGAATACAACAACCTTGTTCATATCAGTACTCCTTGGAATAGGATAGGGCTCATACCACGTAGCGCTTTAAATATTCAAAAGAAGGCGTCAAGCTGCCCTTGTGCACGATTACCGCCTTCTTGATTTCCGGCGGCAATGCCAGGTCGGAAAACTTAAGTGAGTAATCCGCCATCGCAATGGCCGGTATGTAGGGCTTTAAAGCCGCACAGAAGGATTCGGATGAATCCAGGGGAAGCTCGCTGGGTAGAATATCCACGGCCATTACAACCACGCCCGGACCTGCGAAGCCATCCTGTACCTCAGCGGTCGCAGGATCGTAGACAAAGCAAGGGTCTCCGGGTTCGGTGGACTTCACCGTAACTTCGATGGAGCCTTCTATATCGCAGGAAACGTCGCCGATAACCTTCAGCCGGAATCCTTCCCCTGCTTGCCTAGCAGCCATTCCTTCCTTGGTGACCAGCCGAGGATAAGGAGTATCCCAGTAGACGGCGTTTACGAGGGCAGTCAAGCCTGGCCAGTATCGATCAAATATGGAGTAGTACTGTCCAGGGTTCTTATAGTAATGCTGGTAGTCAAAACCGCTCATAGAAATGTCGGCGCGGGCTGCTAGGGCTGCTCTGGCCACCTGGGCTTCCCTGGGGGCAACCATGTGCTCTTCTTTAAAAGTAGAGCAGAAAACTGTACCTCCGGCTTTGTTGCCTGTCTTATAGAGCTTTTCCAGTTCCTCCGGTTTGACGTGCTGGACCGGCAATTCGTTCAGCACTTCCAGAACGCCCTGGCCTACGTTTCCATAGCCAGCGACACCTATGACCAGAGGGCTTAGTTGCTCCGGAATTCCTTCCTTCGCCAGCCTGCGACCTAGTGCGCGCACCGCTTCCTTGGCTGCATCAAGGCTTGGGTATTCATAGGCTCTTTTTATATCAAGAAATGGGTTGTCGGTTCCTTCCCACTGCAGGCGACGGCCCAGGGCATAAAGGGTTTCAATAGCCCCTGCAGCTCCGGCATGTCTGCCGAAAAATATCAGCCTTCTGCCCTTTTCGTCGGCTACCTTTTCGTAGTCTATGAGCGTACAACCCTTGTCCATGAGGGCGCGCAGCATAGGCATATTGTACGGCTGCCCCTTTATGACATGGGAGAAAAATACATAGGTTCCGCCCTGGCGGAACTGTTCGATTGGAATTTCCTTCACCCCGAACACCACATCGCAGGATGATAGATCGTCTTTCAGAATGGCACCATTGGCCGTAAAATCCTTGTCAGGAATCACCCGGATGGAAGAGGATTGTAATAAGGTTTCTATGTTGTAATCTTTTTTGAGTTCGGCTACTACCTTGGGCGTGACAGGGACTCTGCGTTCCCAAATGCTTTTATCTTCTCGTCGTATTCCAATTCTTTTAGGCATTTCTTCCCCCATAACATCGCGAAGGTGTCCTACAATACCACAATTTCCCTGGGATTGGGAACAATAATTATCAAAGCCAGGCTTTACCATCAAGGCAGTTGGAGCTTACGCTAATCTACAGCCGAGTATATACTGCTTTATCGATGCGCTTCTCAGCATTTTCACAAAACACCAGCGAACGCAGAACGCTGATTCTAAACGCACCTATACCCCGTACGATATTCTATCTTTCGGCGCCCAGCCTGATGCTGGGAGTCGTCCAGTCACTTATGCCACTGATGGACGGGCTTTTCGTCAACAACATCGCAGGAACCCTGGTGGCCAGCGCCGTCACCTACTCCGAGCCCGTCATAAACATGGTCACAGCCCTTGCAATGGGCTTGGGCGTAGCCGCCATGGCGATTATCGGTCAACTAAATGGCAGGGGAGACCTTGCCGATGCCAAGAAGACATCTACCCAGATAGTAGTGGCAGGTGCCATACTTGGCCTTCTATCAGCGCCCCTACTGGTGGGCGCGGGGGCTTTAATTGCCGGTTTTGTCCATCCTGATATAGCCAAGAATGTGTTTCTCTACCTTTCTCTCTACGCCTTTGTCCTGCCCTTTTCCTTTATGGAATCAATATATAACGGCATTAAAAACGCCAATGGGCAGCCCGAAGCTCCTTTTGTGCGTATGCTGCTCATGCTTGTTCTAAAAATAGTATTCAACTTTCTTTTTATTTACGTATTCCGCCTCGGAATAGTAGGTTGTGCGCTCTCTTCCCTACTAGCAAACCTGGGCATTAGCGCCTGGATGTACCAGGAACTGTTTTTAAAGAAAGGTCCCGATCGCCTGGAATTGAAGGGATTCCATTTCAAGCGGAGCACCCTTGAGAAACTCTGGCGTATCGGCCTGCCGGCCATGCTCAATTCCTTCATGCTTAACTTGGGCTTCTTCCTCATCAATAACGAGACCCAAGGCTATGGACCCATTGTTCTCAACGGTCAGGGTATTGCAAACAACATATCAGCGGTCTGCTTCAATCTACCTGGATCCTTCTCAGCAGCGGTTACCACCATGGTGAGCATGAATATCGGGGCTCAGCAGGCTGAGAAGGCCAAACGATCCATGCAAATTGGCTGTATTATAAGTGCGATCACCGCCCTGGCCACCATCGCGTTCATCGTACCCCTCTCATCCCGCATCACGCTGCTCTTTACCAGGCAGAGCGAGGTGCTGGAAATTGCCAATCGAGCGCTACACATCTATACCTATTCAGTGGTGGGATTCGGGATTACCATGACAATACAGGGAGCTTTTATTGGCCTGGGTCGGACGAAAGTACCTCTTGTGCTGGGGATTCTCCGTATATGGCTACTCAGGTATCTCTTTATATTGGCCACTGAAAGGTATTTGCAATATTACGCTGTATTCTGGGGCAATCTGTTTTCCAATTACATGGCTGCAGTGTTGGCGATATGGCTCATATCCAGAGTGCGTTGGGAGTCGGCGTTGGATCCTCTTCCCAATCCAGTGCCATCGGTTGTAGAGGTCTAGACCCGATATTTTTTTGTCAGGCC
>CAZHSK010000048.1:0-10255 GCA_964535235.1 uncultured Treponema sp.
AGGGCTATGCCGTCGCCCTCGTGGCCGGCGGCGATGAAAAAGCCGGGAGCCCTGGGTATTTCCCCCAGGAAGGGCATGCCGTCGGGGGTTGAGGGGCGCAGGCCCGCAAAGGTTCTTATAAAGTTGATCTTGGACATCACCGGGAAGAATCGCTCTACCTGGGCTGCCAAAAGGCTCAGGGCTTCGGGATCGGTGCTTTTATCAAAGCCCCGGTTTTCCCTGGTGCTGCCGATAAGGTAGTTGCCGTTATGGGTGCCCGTGAAGGCGAAGCCTAGGCCAAAGCGTTCAGAAGGCGTTTGAGGAGTCGTCGCAGCACCGGAGGGCTTGTTCACCGTCTCATGAGGTTTGAGCTTGGATACGATATACTGGGCGCTCCACACATTGGTTTCACCTATGTGCGGAATAGCCTCGGTGACTATCACCTGGCCCTTCCGGGGAGTTATGGGCACTTCAAAGCCCACGAGCTTGGTGATGTCGTTAGCCCAGGCGCCCGCGGCGTTGACCAGAACCTCGGTCTCCACCAGATCGCCCGAATCCAGTCGCAGCTTCCAGCCCGATTGCAGTCTTTCCACCGCGGTAGCCCTAGTGCGGGATATGAACTCCAGACCTTTCTGCCTCGCGCCAAGGAGAAAAGCCTTCATGAGAAGCATGGGGTTCACCTGGGAATCCCTGCTGCTGTAGGTGGAGGCGATGATATCGTCGGCGACCAGGGGTTGAAGCTCCAGGAGCCGCTTTCTGTCGATGATATCCACTTCCAGCCCGTAGCGGTTCTGGCTGGCGACGAATTCCTCCATGATGGAGAGATGCTCCTCATCCTCTATGAGGATGGTGCCGCCTCTGGTTTCAAATTCTATGTCCGAGGGCAGTTCGTCCTTGAGGCTCTCGAAACGTTCGAGGCTTTTAAAGGCCATCTCCAGGAGAATCCCCGGTTTCTTGGACTGTAAAAGAATCATGTCGTCACAGGAGCCCGAGGCTCCCGCTCCCATGACAATTTTATCGATCAGCAGGACCTTCTTGCCCCGCTTGGTAAGTTCATAGGCTATGGAGGTTCCGTTCACTCCCGCCCCGAGAATCGCCACATCACAACGCAATTCGGCCATAGCCTTCCTCAGCTTCCCAGCAAACCGGAGTGTACGTATCCGGCCAGACTGATGATATCGAATACAGGCTTCCCGCAGGATTCCTGTATCGCCTTTTTAAATGGCGGCATATTGGTGCATTCCAGCACGACAAATCGTATTTCCGGATCAGCCGACACCATCGCGGCTGCCACGGCTTTAAGCTCCTCTTCGGCTTTTTCCACATCGAGGCTGGGCTCAGCCCCCGGAGAAGATTTTTCCAGGAAAACCCTGGTAAATTCAGGCTTCTCATCCATCCCCGCCACGGCCAGGGGGATGCCCTGTGCGCCGCAGTTCCGAAAGTGCCGCTCCGTAAGCGAGGCGGCCCGGGCGGTCAGGATTCCCGCCCTGCCCCTGCGTCCGAAAATTTCGTAGAGCATAGGTATCTGCAAAAGGCTGGAGCTGAAGAGGGGAACATTCACCGCGGCGGCCAGCTCCCTCTGGAAGAGGGCCAAAAAGCCGCAGCTGGTGGTAATCGCCCTTACTCCCTCGGCCTCCAGCTCCCTGGCGGCGGCAATGAAGGGTTCCAGCAGTTTAAGATCTCCTTCCTCCACAACCCTTTTGGGCGAAGCTCCCTCTACCCGTTTATAACGAACGGGAAAAGGAAAGCTCTTGGCGTTTCCTATATCGCCGGGTATGCGGGGGAACCGGGTATCCAGCATGAGGATACCCAGGTCCTGGCCGTAACTGCCGTAGCCCCCTCGTGCGATCATGCGACAACTCGGTTCTTTGCTTTAAAGTGCTTTACCAGCTTTTTGTTGTACACAAAGAACCCGACGAGGAAAATCGAGCCGACAACGATGACAACCATGGCTGGCGCGAATGAGGCCAGCAATTGCTGCCGTGTCGAAAGCACGACAATCACCAGCGTAAACAGGCCAAGGAGAACCCGTATCGGGAGGTTGAGGGGCCTGAACAGATAGCCGGTGATCGCCGACGAGGAGAAGGTAACCCCGATGAAAAGCAGGAGGACAGTCGCGATCGTCGCGTAGATGGGTCCGATGAAGAGCAGGGATGTATTATACACGAAGACGAAGGGGATTATGTACCCCATGATTCCCATCAAACTGGCTTCCCAGCCGGTTTTCCAGGGATCGGCTTCGGCGATGGACGCGGCGCAATACGCGATGATGGCGTCGGGAGGGGTTAATTCAGCCAGTATCGCGAAATAGAACACGAAGAGGTGCGCGGGAAGGGTCGCTATCCCAAGGGCGTTCATGGCGGGGGCGCCGATTACCACCGAGATGATATAGGCCGGGGTACAGGGCATGCCCAAGCCCATGAGAATACAGGTGACCGCCACGAGCATGAGGGCAGGTAGGAGGAATCCACCGGAAAATTTCGCGACGAGCGTGGCTATTCCCAAGCCAAGACCAGTGTTCGTTATGACGCTAATCACCATACCGGCGCCGGCACAGGTAATCGCCAACATGATGCAGTTGTATCCGGAGTTCTCGAAAATCCTGAAAAGTTTCTTGGGCGTAAGCATGGTTTCTTTGTTGAAAAAGCTCAACACGAAAGTCATGGCGATCGCCAAGGTACAGGAGAGAAATGGAGAAAATCCGATGATAAGCATCACCACAAGACCTACCAGAGGGAGGAGCAAGTAGGAATCCCTCGCCAGCTGTTTCCAGCTGAGCATGTCCTTTTCATCCATGGGCTTGAGATCGTTCTTGAGCGCGAGGAAATGCACGCGCATGAAAATGCTGGCGTAATAAAACGCGGCAGGTATGAATGCCGATACGGCGATTGTCCAGTAAGGAATCCCCGTGATTTCCGACATGACGAAGGCGGCCGCACCCATGATGGGCGGCATAAGCTGCCCGCCGGTGGATGAAGCCGAAGCAACCGCTGCAGCAAATTGGGGACGATACCCCAGTTTTTTCATGAGAGGAATGGTGAAAGTACCCGTGGCGTACATATTGGCCACACCCACGCCTGAGATCATGCCGAAAAGACCCGATGCCACGACGGATATCTTGGCAGCTCCACCAGGACCCCTTCCCGCTACCCGGGAAGCGAAATTGGTAAAGAAAACACCAGTCTTGGTGCCTTCCAGAAAGTTGCCGAAGATGACGAAGATCGCCACGAAGGTGGACATGATACCCATCAATGAGCCGTAAATGCCCACGTCTTGCACGAGATAGTTGAGCTCGATCAGCCGAGGGAGTCTCGTCGGTCTGGCGTAGAACACTCCCGACAGAAAAGGCGCGATCCAGACATACGCGATGAAAAGCACTATCAGAATCGCCATGGCCGGCACAACCGCCCGCCTAACCAATTCGAGCACGAGGATTATATTGATAATCCCCAAGACGACTTCAAGGGTGCTCACGGGATCCACCATGATCATCCTCAAGTTCAGTCTATCGTTGGAAATTATAATATATAGGACGGGGAGCATCGACGCGATCGCGAGGATCCAGTCGAGGAAGCTCGGCCTCTCGGTGGGCGACTTTTTGGTCGCCGGGTAAAGGATGAACCCCAGAGGCAGGAGAAAGAGTAGAACGACCCCACGTTGAATACGTGGCTGAAAAATGCCGAAGACGGCCGTGTACATGATAAAGAGCGCGACCATCGCCGACCATACCCCTACTATTGTCTTTAGAGGCCCTGATAGCTTTCTCATTTTTTTCCGCCTTGTCTAAACTTTGCGAACAGAATGACGAAGAACGCGGGAAACGGCCTAGAGGAGCTTTAGAGAAGCCAATAGCCTCTCCTAGGCTCCTCGGCCGTCGCCAAGTGAAGATTTTATTTAATTACTCCGACTTCCTTGTAATACCTCGCAGCGCCGGGATGGAGGGGAACCTGGACCGCAAAGGCCGTGGTCTTGGGATCGAATACTGAATAGCTCGCTCCCATCTGCACCAGGAATGCCTTGTTCTCGTTGAGAACCTTTGCGAGGACATAGGCTACGTCATCGGGCATTTTCGTGCTCACCAGAATCTCGGTCGCGTGGGCGAGGGCCTGGATGTCGTTGGGCATGCCCGCATACGTGCCTCCGGGCACATTGGCGAGTCCCGATTCTTTGGTAACAAGGCCGGTTGTCTTGGCAAAGTGATCGACGCACTCATCGCTGACCGACATGAGCACGGAGGGTCTTCCCAAGGCCATTTCGGTGATGATAGCACCGGGCAGACCAACGCAGGTAAGGGCGTAATCTACATGCCGATCCTTGAAGAGACTAGTCATATCACCATAAATCGCCTGGACGAAGGTGCCGCCATTCTTCTTTATCATGTCGAAGGAGGCGCCGTAGTACTCCAGCACCTTGCCGATAAGGACGAATTCCGAAGTGCCGGTCATGGGTCCGGTTACCTTGAGCTTTTCACCATTCTTGATCTTCTTCGCGAATTCCTCGACGGTGGTCACGTTCTGATCTTTGGCCGCGAGGAGGTGATAGCGGTCGGCTGACAGAGCGCCAGCGATGGACGCTATGTTCTTATAAGCCTGCTTGAAAAGCGGCGCGGTTCCATCGTAGGCGGCCTTGTCCAGCCAGGCCACGCCCCACGCCATCTCCGCATCGCCCTGGGAGAGCATGATCGGATTAGTGAGCCCTCCGCCGGGAATTACTTTAATCGTGACACGGGGCTCTTTTTCGTTTACCAGCTTCGCGAATCCACCGGCCACCGTATACCAGCCGCCACCCATGCCGCCCGCAACCCAGGTATAGGTTCCTCCCTTCATGTTCGCCGGTCCAACCTGCGCGAAGGCAAGGCCACCGACCATAAAGCCGAGAATGAGCAAGGCCGCTACTTTTCCGAACTTCTTCATCATTGCCTCCTATAAAATCGACTCACTCATCAATAGATGAGTAATGGTAGGACGGCTTTTCTTGCCTGTCAAGAAAGTTTTCAATGATATATGATATATTTTGTTCCATATAGATTTTATCCCTGGCGCGTATCCTCAGGGCTTTAATTTCCGCCCATCAGCTTTCCATCCACAATAGTGGCCAGGACCTTTACGTCCCAGAGCGAGGCTTCATCCGCTTCTATAAGGTCTTTATCCAGCACCACGATATCGGCCCACTTCCCCGCTTCCAGGCTTCCCCTGGAGTGTTCTTCAAAGTTCGCCCTGGCTGCCCAGATGGTCATGGCTTTGAGCGCTTCAACACGCCCTATGGCTTGGTCGGGTCTCCATCCGCATTCAGGCCTGCCCTGGTCGTCCTTCCTAAAAACCGCAGCCCTGAAGCCTCGAAGGGGATCGGCCTTCTCTATGGGAAAATCGCTGCCGTTGGCCAGCCAGCCGCAGCGCTCCAAGAGGTCGCGGTAGCGATGGGAGCGCTGCATTCTTCCTGAGCCTAAGCGGTATTCGGTCCAGGCCATGTCCGAGACCGCATGGACGGCCTGGATGGATGGCACTACCCCCAGCCGAGCTATCCTGTCCACATCCCTGTCGCAGAGTAGTTGGGCATGCTCCAGTCTCCAGCGCAGGCCATTACCCGGCTTCAGGTACCGTTCGTAGGCGTCCAGCACGAGGGAAGCGGCCCCATCCCCTATCGCGTGGACATTCATCTGATAGCCGCATTCAAGGGCTATGCGGCAAACCTTATCCAACTCTTCTTCACCGAGGGTGGCCAGGCCTCGATTGCCGGGATCGTCGGCATAATCCTCCATAAGAAGGGCACCCCGGGAACCCAGGGCTCCATCGGCGTACATCTTGAACGATCGCACCGTAAGCCTGTCCCTGGCCAGAGGGCCTTTAGGTGCCAGTGTTTCGATGTTCTCCGCGCTGGGAGCGAGCATGGCGTAGATGCGTATGCCCAAGACACCCTCGTCCTGGGCTTTTTCCATGGCCAGGACTTCCCGGAGCTCGGTTCCCGCATTGGAAACAGAGCTTAAGCCCAGTGAAAGACAGCTTTCCTGGGCCTTGAGGAGGGCTTGCCGCATTTCCGTTTCGGAGGGCATGGGAATGGCAGCCCTCACACGGTCCACCGCGTTGTCCAAAAGCAAGCCTGTGGGAAGGCCGTCTTTAAGAACAACCATGCCCCCTTCGATCCTGCTGTTCCCGTCGAGTCCGGCGGCGGCCAGGGCGCGGGCATTGGCGATGGCAGCATGGCCGTCGATTCGAATGGCTATGACTGGAGTCTGGGGGAATGCTCTGTCCAGAAGCTCCCTATCAGGAAAATCCTTGATTTTCCATCGATTCTGATCCCAGCCTCGGCCTTGTATCCAGCCCGATGGGGGAATCTCTGCGGTAGCCATACTGCTCACCGCCTCCTCCCAGGACGCGGCTTCCGCCAGCCATGGGCGCTGGAGGGCAAAACCGTAGCTTAAAAAATGACAGTGGGGATCCATGAATCCCGGATATACATAGGCATCGCCTAGGTCCTGGCGACTGGCAGCAGTAAAATATCCCTCTATATCGCGGCGACTGCCGATGGCCAAAATTTTGCCATCTTTCACCGCCATGGACTCGGCAAACCCAAAAGCAGCATCCACCGTATACACGCGTCGCGCCGTGAGAATCAAATCAGCCTTGCGGCTCGGGGCAAAGGTCATAGACATGAGTATACTATCGCCGGTTTGGGATCGGGAGAAAAGAGAGGTCGCAGTCTAGCCTTAGTTGAGCAGGAATCGACCTGTCACGAAGAAGTAGCCGTTTTCCTTATAGTAGAGTTCCACCGCCAGATCCTGGAAGACTTTGGAAGGCACATCCTCACGCACTATATAGCCCAAGCCGAGGGCGAAGGAGTCGGCCAGGAAGATATCCAGGCCCAGTCTCGCGGTTAGGCCCGTCCTCATCCTCTGGCCTTCCACACCGTAACGGGTGTCCAGGTAGGAATCGAAGGCAGGATCCTGATTTGTGGAGGGAAAGTGGAAATAGAAGGCAGGGCCTGCGCCCAGGTAGGGGCGCAGGAAACCCAAGGGGATGCAGAAATTAAAAGTTAAGGGGGCGTAGATCAGGGATTCGTAATACTCCCAGTCGGCTTTCGCGCCTGCCGTGGCATCTCCTTTTTTAAGTTCGGTCCAGGAACTCGGTCCGAAGAAAGCTCCGCCAGAATCCTTGCCATAGTAGATGTCCCCAAGGTAGAGCACTTCTGCTCCTACTGAGAGCCAAGGGGTAAGGGCATAATTGACAGTGCCTCCGTAGAGGGTGTCGGCGATGGAAAAGGAGGTCAGGGTATCGCTCAAGGGCGGGCTGAATGCCATGAGCCCCACACCGGCATGGCTGCGGCTGGGGGCTGCGAAGACTGGAGCGCCTGCCCACAGAAATAAAACACAGACCACGGCGATAAGTCGGCGTCGTTCTGCGCTCATACCAAGGCCTCCTTTAGCGGACTCTTTTCAGTCGTCCTGTTCGTTCCACTTTACCGGGACAATGGATTTTTCGTTTTCCTTGTCGAAATACCGAGCCTTGGACATGACCGGATCGAAGACGATGGGATCCCCATGCTTGTGAAGGTGATGGGGGTCGATCCTGGCCACCATGCCCTGGGTGGGGGTCGTTGCCTGGAGATGGATTTCGGCGCCCAGGGGTTCCACGACAGTAACCTTGGCGGGGATCTGCCCGATGGGTTTTATGTCGGATGCCACGTTGAGGTCCTCCGGCCGTATGCCGAAGGAGAGTTCCTTGCCCACATAGGGTTTTAAAAGGGCTGCGTGGGAGGCATCGGGCTCCAGTTTGAAGGAGCCTTCATCCACCAGGAGCTTCCCACCCTCCTCGACTACCTTCACGTTGAGGAAGTTCATAGGGGGCGAGCCAATAAAGCCGGCCACAAACTTGTTGATGGGATTGTTGTAGAGATAGAGGGGGCTTCCGATCTGCTGGACAAGGCCGTCCTTCATCACCACGATCTTGTCGCCCATGGTCATGGCTTCCACCTGGTCGTGGGTTACGTAGATCATGGTAGCCTGGAGCCTGTCGTGGAGTTCGATGAGCTCTGCACGCATCTGGACCCTCAGCTTGGCATCCAGGTTAGACAAGGGCTCGTCGAAAAGGAATACCTTGGGTTTCCGCACGATGGCGCGGCCCACGGCCACACGCTGGCGCTGGCCGCCGGAGAGCTGCTTGGGTTTTCGGTCCAGTAGCTTTTCGATATCCAGAATCCTGGCCGCTTCCTTTACGCGCTGGTCTATCTCTTCCTTGGGCAGCTTTCTGATTTTGAGCCCGAAGGCCATGTTGTCGTAGACTGACATATGGGGATAGAGGGCGTAGTTCTGGAACACCATGGCGATATCCCTGTCCTTGGGCGGTACATCGTTGACCAGCTTACCGTCTATGAAAAGCTCGCCTTCGCTGATGTCTTCCAGCCCCGCGACCATGCGCAGGGTTGTGGTCTTGCCGCAGCCCGAAGGACCCACCAGTACCACGAATTCCTTGTCCTTGATGGTGATGTTGGTGTCCGATACAGCCCGCACGTTGCCGTCGTATACCTTGCCTATCTTCCTGAGTTCTACCTGAGCCATAAGGCCTCCCTTTTAGGGTTTATGTTAGTTCTTGCAGTGTAACGTCCCCGCGCTCCGGGGTCAACGTGAAATCGGCGGCTTCTCAACGGCGCCTCAAGCCTGAAATTTCGAGGCTGTCCAAGCCTGGGCTGCTATGCCGAAAGCCACGGCCACGTTGAGCGAGGCCTTGATTCCCTTCATGGGGATGCTGATGCGGTTGGCATCGGCCAAGACCAGGGCGCTCTGGCTCAAGCCCAGTTCCTCGGAACCTAAAAGCAAGATCCCCCGGGGTGGAAAATCGAACTCCGCTACGTTTGTTCCCCCCAATTCCAGGGCGATGAGGGGGCTAAAAGCCGAAAGCTCCTTTAGTTCGCATCTACGCCAGGGAATCAAATCCACGGCCCCCATGGAGGATCTGGCCGCCCTGGAATGCCTCGGATCGGCGCAGAGGGGGGAGAGGAGGACTTCCTCGAAGCCCAGGGCTTCGGCGGTTCTCAAGATGGAGCCCACGTTGAAAGGCGAGCGGATGTCCTCCAGAAAGACCCTCAATCCTGGATAAAAGGATCGGGGGCTGGCATTGCCGAAGCTCTGGGCTTCAGCCGCCAGCCCCTCCATCGAGCGATAATCGTGGAGATCCCAGTCCGCCGGGGATTGGCCCGATAAGCCTACCAAATAGTGCCTGAAATCGTTGATGAGCCTAATAGCCGAGTCGGGATTTTCCTGCTTCGCGAGGGACGCGGCACAGGTTTCGGCGAGACATTTCAGCTCCTGATCCGACTCACGATCCGAAGCGAGGAATCCTGCCAGATCCAGGGCGAGAGCCCTGGCTTTTTCCCGATCTCCGCCCTCGGCTATATCCAGCTCTGCCCTTTCCAGCAAGAGCGCGCATTTGCGAATCCGCTGGCGGCCATGGAGCTTGGCTATCCGGAGAATGACACTCATTTCCCTGGCTCTCCGCTCGGCTTCCCTACTCTTCCCGAAACTAAAAGGGCAAACTCGCCCTTCTGGGGGATAGGATCGGTGGAGCCTTCGGCCAGGCGGCCGGCCAGCTCGGCGGCACCGCACTCCACAATCTGCTCGTGGATCTTTGTCAGCTCCCTGCCCAGGCATACTCGGCGATCCGGAGCCAGGAGGGCCAGGTCGGCGGCCAGGCGGCTTATCCTAAATGGGGATTCGTATATGAGGAAAGCTTCCTCCCTAGCTAGGAGCTCGGTGAGCCTGGACCGGCGGCGGGCTCCCTTGGGGCTTAAGAATCCATCGAAGAGAAAGCCCCGCTCGGCAAACCCTGCCACGGAAATCAGGGTTGCCAAGGCCGAGGGGCCGGGAATGGGGATAACCCTATGCCCCGCTTCCCTCGCCCGCCTGGCCGCCTGGGCGCCGGGGTCGGAAATCCCGGGAGTGCCGGCATCGCTGCAGTAGGCTACCTTTTTACCTTCATCCAGGAGCTTTACTATACGCAGGGATCCCCGCTCCTCATCGTTCGCATGGCAGGAGACAAGGGGCTTTTTTATGGAGAAATGGTTTAATAGGCGAAGAGTATGCCTGGTATCCTCGCAGGCAATCACGTCGGCGTCCTTCAAGGTTTCAAGGGCTCTCATGGTGATATCGCCCAGGTTGCCTATAGGAGTGCCCACAATATACAGCTCAGCCATGGTCATCCTCATCCAGCCACGTTGTGGCCGCCCGACTTCATTGATCAAATTCTATAGGAATATGGCGCCTTGAGATAGGGCAAAGCCGATTTTT
>CAZHSK010000049.1:0-2878 GCA_964535235.1 uncultured Treponema sp.
GGAGAGCGAGAAGGATAAACCCCTAAGGGGGAAGCCTTTCATTGCTGTTTCATGTAAGCCCAGGCAGGCGATCGCCTGCCTGGTGCTTGCCCTCACCCTCGCTCCCAGCCTGGTCTTTGCCATCTCGGTCCTTTTTAAAAATCCCCAAGACATCGGCAGGGCTGGAAGTGATCTCATACTAGCCCTCAAGGCCCCCTCCACCCTCGCCTCCCTGCGATTCAGCCTCCTCCAAGCCCTTGCCAGCACGGCGCTCGCTTTGCTTGTAGGCATCCCTGGCGCCTATTTTGTCGCCCGGTACAAATTCTTTGGCAGGCGATTCTTTCTTTCCCTCGCAGCGGTGCCTTTCTGTCTTCCGCCCATACTCGTCATCCTCTCCTTCATCCTCTACTATGGCAGAAACGGATGGTTCAACGGAGCCTTGGCCTTCCTGGGGCTGGGGCAGAAAAGCCCCGGAGGTTTTCTCTATTCCTTTGGCGGCCTCGTCTTTATCCATGCCTTCTATAACTTTCCCATCGTGATCCAAAACCTTGGCTCGGTATGGAGCCGCATGCCCATCAGCAGGGAGGAGGCGGCACGAACCCTGGGAGCTGGACCGCTGCGCGCTTTTCTGCGGGGCAGCCTGCCCTACCTCCTTCCCGCGCTTCTCCAGTCCGCGAGCCTCATTTTTTTATTCTGCTTCTTCAGCTTTACCATAGTCCTGGTATTCGGAGGCTTGAGCGGTTCCACACTGGAAGTGGGCATATATAGAGCCTTGCGATTCACCCAGGACCAGCCCAGGGCCTTGGCGCTTGCCCTCCTGCAGAGCTCTGCGGCCTTGGTGGCAGTCTGGGCTTTTTCCCATTTTGACAACAAAAAGCTTTCGGCCAGGGGCTTTGGAGTCGCACCCGAGAGAAAAAAACCCTCGCTCTTCCCAGGACTGGGAATCGCCCTCTATGGCTTGGCTATTATCGTCTTTTTCTTAGGTCCGCTTCTGTCCCTGGTACTGGAGGCTTTCACGGTGCGCTCGTCCATGGCGGGTACCTCGGTAATAGGCCTGGGCAATTTTAGAAGACTTCTAACTGGTGGCTGGGGCTCCCCTCTCCTGGGAGCCATGCTGCAAAGCCTTGCCTTGAGCGGCACCGCAGCCTTAGCTGCCAGCGTGGTGGGACTGGCGGTGGCGGCCGGAAAGCTGAAACCCCTCATGACCGCCCTGCCCCTGGCTCTTTCACCGGCCCTCATTTCAGCTGGCTGGAGTAGTCTTCTAGGCGCTCGCCCTGAGTATCTAATCCTTCTCGGCCAGACCGCTTTGGCTTGGCCTTTTGTCGCCCGCTCCCTCGAGGCGGCCATGAGTTCCCTGGACAGGAGTAAAAATGAAGCTGCCCGAACCCTGGGGGCTAGTCAGTTCAAAGCCTTCCTCATAGTGGATATACCCGCCATGGCTCCCTCTGTGGCCAGCGCCGCCGCCTTTGCGTTCTCTCTGACCATGGGAGACGCGAATATCCCCCTCATAGTAGGAGGCGAAAGAGAAACGCTGCCCCTCCTGCTTTACAGGCTGAGCTCATCCTACCGCTTCAGTGAAGCCTGTGCCGTGGGCATAGTGCTGGCGGCCTTTACCAGCATTGCCTTCTTCTTCAAGGAGAAAAGCCATGAAGCATCTTGAAATCGAGGGCTTGGGCTACAGGAGGGGAGATTTCAGTCTCGAACTCTCTCTTTCCCTCGAGCGTGGCCAGACTGGGGTTATAGTTGGGCCTTCTGGCTGCGGCAAGACTACCCTGCTTCGTTGCATTGCCGGGCTCGAGCGGCCGGATAAAGGCAGAATACAGCTGGGCGGCAAGGATATAGGCGGCTTAGCGCCGGAAAGGCGCCATGTAGGTTTTATGTTTCAAGACCTCGCCTTATTCGATCATCTGGATGGAAGGAGAAATCTAGAATTCGGACTAAAACTGGCTAAAGCAGATCCCCTGGAGCGACAGGCCATTACCGCGCGACTGGCTAAAACCCTGAAAATCGAAGCCCTCCTGGACAGAAAGCCCCTCACCATGTCCGGAGGGGAGCGACAGCGCCTGGCTTTTGCAAGGGCCATAGCCATGCGTCCGAAACTCCTCCTCATGGATGAACCTCTCTCCTCCCTGGACGCGCCTCTGCGCAAAGAGCTCAGGAGCTATCTGAGAACAATGCTCAAGCAGGAGAACATCACTGCCCTCCACGTCACCCACGATGTAGAAGAAGCCCTGGATCTCGGAGATCGCCTGTTCATAATGAACTCGGGCAGGGTTGTCGCCGAAGGCGATCCAGGAGAAATATTTGAAAATCCCCCGGACGCCTGGTGTGTACGTTTCCTGGGTTTAGGCGGCCTTGTGCCCCTTGATAAACCGGAGTTCGACCCCGGCCAGGGGCTTTGGTCGAGTCCTTTTGGTGAGTTTTCTCTGCAAAGGCCTGAAAAGCCAGACCTTAGCGACCAGTGGTATTGCTATATCCCCCCGGTAGCCCTACGCGAGGATGGCTTTGCCGCTTCAGAAAGAAACTTCAGAGAGAGCAACTTCTCCGAAGGCAACCCTTCTGAGGGCAGTTATTCCGAGGGCAAGCCTTCCAGGGGCAGCTTCGCGGCCGACACTCTCAAGGCTATCGTAGAGCGCAAAGCCAGGCGCAACGGCCTGTATCGGATCAGGCTCAGGCTTTTGAAGAATTCGCGCTCAGGCGGCCAAAAGCCTTTTGCGAAACAACTCGGCAATGATGATCCTGTGATGGAATTGGATCAGAGTTGGGATCCGGGCTTGAAGGAAGACAGCCTTGCCTGCTTTGCCATCGACCCTGCGCTTTGCAGGGTGCTTCCCGATGTTGCGATCAAGACCGGCGGGCCTTGATCGGGGCTTGAGACTGCAAAAGAGCGGCTATGATT
>CAZHSK010000049.1:2888-10074 GCA_964535235.1 uncultured Treponema sp.
GACAGGGCTCTCACCGTTTTTCCAGCGATACCGTAAGGAGCTGGATGAAACATAGAGGGGAAGCCTGGATCGTAATAGCTCTAGTGTGTTTTTCTGCTGCGCCTGCTGGCCCAGAAGCGGTCTTTCCTTCCATTGGTGCTCCAGCCTCCGGAAGAGTTCTGACTCGGGCACATCTATCCATACAGTGTGGAAGGCGGTTTTAAGCAGATCTCTGTTCCGCTGGGAGACTATGATCCCCCCTCCGCAGGAGAGAACACAGCCGCAGTCGTCACGGGAAATTTCGGCCAGAATTTCCTCTTCCAGTGCTCTGAAAGCCCCCTCTCCTTTGGTGGTAAAAATATCGCGCACTTTCATGCCCGTCCGCTTTTCTATCTCTCCATCCAGATCGAGAAAAGGAAGTCTCAGCTCTCGGGCCAGCAGGGGGCCAATACTGGTCTTTCCGCAGCCCATGAATCCTATGAGGGCGTACTTTTTCATAGTTGGAATGCCTTCATGGCAGGATTTCTCTTATCAACCGCTCCCAGTTGCCCGCAAAAATCTTTTTCACCGCCTCTTCTCCATAGCCACGTTGTTCGAGAGCCTGCGCGAGGAGAGGAAATTCAGAAGCATCGGCGATCACACGGCCTTGCTTGTCCGAAAAGCCGCAAAAATCCGACCCCAGACCTACCGCGTCTACACCCCCAATCGCAATGAGATGTTCGAGGTGGTCCAGGAAATGCTCCAGATAGCTTTTGCTGGGATTTATCGCTATGAAGTCGGGCACGAATACCGCGCCCACAACTCCGCCCGATTCGGCAATTCTTCGTATCTGTGCGTCCGAGAGGTTGCGGGGACAATTATTGAGAACTCTGGCGTTGGAATGGGAGGCCACAAAGGGCTTTCTTGCACAGTCAGCGAGATCCCAGAAAGCCTGATCGGAGAGATGGGACGCGTCAACGATCATCCGTAAAGCTTCCATTCTCTCAACCAACTCCAAGCCCAGGGGGCTTAAACCATCATCTCCTTCGGCCCGTACACCCCTTCCAAAGGGATTGCGCCTGTTCCATGTAATGCCCAGGGCTCGGACTCCCCTATTAAAAAAGTAGTCCAGGTTGTCCAGGCTGCCCTCCAGTGCCTCAGCCCCCTCTATGGAGAGGAGGCAGGCGATGCGTTCCCCTTGCTTGGCATTATCCAGATCTGCGGACTTGTGCAGAGGGAAAAGTGCCCCTTCAGAACGCCTGCAGATATCGTAAAATGCCCTGATCATCTCATCGGAATAATCCCTTGCCTTATATTGATGGGCATCATCGACAAAGAGGGCCATGAACTGGCAGCGCAGCCCCCCTTCCAGTAGCTTGGGAAGATCCATGGGGACACCCTCGTTTCTGACCAGGAAATCCAAGGGTTCATGAACTCCGGCGATATCGTTGGCCCCCATGACGCTCAACAAGACATCGCAGTGGGCATCTATGACTTCGTAGCGGTAGTTATGCATCCTTGCCATCCCTTATGCGGGTGATTTCGTCTCTCAACGTTGCGGCTTCTTCGAATTCTAGGTTCTTGGCGTGTTCCAGCATTCGCTGTTCCAGAGCCTTGATCAGGGACTTTTTCTGCTCGGGCACGAGAAGATTGTGTGCCCGCTTGAGCATGTTGAGCTCGTCCAGGGTAGCATCGATTTTTTCTTCCCTGTGACGCTCCAGAATATCCTGGACCGATTTTTTGATAGAAGTGGGGGTAATGCCATGTTCCTCGTTGTAGGCCAGCTGAATCGCCCTTCTTCTGGTGGTTTCGTCTATGGCGACCTTCATGGCATCGCTCTCTCTGTCAGCATACATGACCACGAGCCCGGCGGCGTTGCGGGCAGCCCTGCCAATTATTTGTATAAGGCTGGTGGCCGAGCGCAGGAAACCGATCTTGTCCGCGTCCAGGATGGCGATGAAGGAGACTTCGGGCAGGTCTATGCCCTCCCTGAGGAGATTGATGCCCACCAGCACATCGAAGGTTCCCGATCTTAGCTGGGTGAGTATTTCCACCCTCTCGATGGTTTCTACCTCCGAATGAATGTAGCGTACCTTGAGTCCGAGGCCGGCCAGGTACTCGCTGAGTTCTTCGGCCATTTTCTTGGTGAGGGTGATTATCAGACTACGCTCGCCCCGCTCCATCCTCTCTCGTACCCTGGTGTAGATATCCTCCATCTGGCCTTCTGTGGGGCGTACGAGGATCTCGGGATCCACGAGGCCGGTGGGTCGGATGAGTTGCTCTGCCACTACCCCTGAGCGAGCCAATTCTACCTTGCCCGGGGTGGCCGAGACATACACGGTAGTACCCACCATGGATTCGAACTCGTCTATGGTAAGGGGTCTGTTGTCCAGGGCGCAGGGCAGCCTGAAACCGTAGTCCACCAGGGAGGTTTTACGGCTTTTGTCACCTGCGTACATGGCGCCTATTTGGGAAAGGGTGACGTGGGATTCGTCGATAAAGGTTATAAAATCCCTGGGAAAGTAATCGATGAGCACTCCCGGTCTTTCTCCGGGTTTCCGGCCTGCCAGGGGAGATGAATAGTTCTCAATTCCAGAGCAATACCCCATCTCCTCGAGCATCTCGATGTCGTACTCGGTTCTGGATTTGATACGCTGGGCTTCCAGTACCTTGTTCTGGGCCGTGAAGCGGGAGTATTGCTCCTCCAACTCCTCTTTGATCCTGCCCAAGGCTCTGTGCACCATGTCCTCGGGCATGACAAAATGTTTAGCCGGGTACACCACCGCTTCCTCGAGATCCTCCCCCAAGGCTCCCGAGATGGGGTCGAATTTTCGTATCCGTTCCACTGTATCGAAATCCAACTCTATCCTGTACGCTTCCTCTGCGTAGGCGGGATAGATCTCAATAATATCGCCACGTACCCTGAATCGCCCTCGCTCCAGTACGGCGTCGTTCCTTTCGTACTGGAGATTGACGAGATTGCGCTTGAGCTTGTCCAGGTCGGCGCTCTTGCCCTTGTCCAGGTACACCCTCATGTCCCGGTAGAGATCGGGAGATCCCAGACCGTAGATGCAGGACACGGTGGCCACGATAATGACGTCCCGTCGCTCCATGAGGGCTGTGGTGGCCGAAAGGCGCATTCTCTCAATCTCTTCGTTGATGCTCGAGTCCTTCTCTATGTAGAGATCCTTGGAGGGGACATAGGCTTCGGGCTGATAGTAATCATAGTAGGAAACAAAATACTCCACGGCGTTTTCGGGGAAAAAGCCCTTGAACTCCCGATAGAGCTGGGCGGAGAGTGTTTTGTTATGAGATATCACTAGCGCGGGTTTTTGGAGTTTTTCTATAACCTTGGCCATGGTAAAGGTCTTGCCCGAACCAGTTACACCCTTGAGAGTGAGAAACCGAGAGCCATTCCCGACTCCCTCCACCAGGCTCTCTACAGCCCTCCCCTGATCTCCCGACAGATCGAAGGGAGCTGCTACCCTGAATGCTTTCATAGTGCTTCCTAAGAGTCTTGGCTCTGTTCCGATAGTACGACCGTTGTTTTCATTTTTCTACTGCCCCTATAATACTCCACCTCTACGCTTTCGCCTGGCTTGTTGTCCTCCAGGGCCGTGTAGAGATCTGCTATGCTGCGCACGGGTCGACCATCGACGCCCACGATAATGTCCCCACCCACCCTGAAGGTGGACTGTCCGTAGCGCACGGCGGTGCTGCCGCCTTTAAGCCCTGCCTTGGCGGCATTGCTGCCTTCCTGCAGAACCGAGATGAGCAAGCCCTTGTCCACCGGCGCCGATTGGCCTGTCTGGGCAAGATAATTGACCAGTGCGGGGAAGAGCTGGAGGGCTTCCATGTCTATCCAGCCGCGACGCACCCTCCCCTCCTTGATGAGCTCGGGCACGATACGCACGGCGGTATCCACGGGTATGGCAAATCCTATTCCTACCGAACCGCCTGATGTGGAGTAAATCATGGTGTTGATGCCAATCATCTGGCCGGCCGAATTGAACAGCGGGCCTCCCGAATTGCCGGGATTGATGGAGGCATCGGTTTGGATCATGTTCTGGAGAACGGTCCTGCTGTCCTTCTGAACCGGTCTTCCAAGGCCGGAGATTATGCCCTGGGTAAGGGTGCGCTCAAGACCGAAGGGATTGCCGATAGCCAGGACCTTCTGACCAACCTTGAGCCCCTTGGATGTGCCGAGGGTAATCGGCTTGATTCCTAATCCCGCCTTGGGCTCAAAGCGGAGCACTGCCAGATCGTTCTGCGGATCGGTGCCCACCACCCTCGCCTCGTACTGGACCCCATCGGCCAGGTTCACATACAGTTTATAGGCACCTTCTATAACGTGGTAATTGGTGAGAACGTAACCTCTGGCATCGATGATGAATCCCGAACCGGAACCCCCGCTCTCCGGCACGGGTTCCAAGAACCAATTGATATTGACTACCTCGGTAGTGATATTGACCACAGACTCATTATAGCGCTCGTAGACATCTATGCTTTCCCTTTCATCGGCGCTGTAGCCCTGGGAAGCCCCCGGGGCGGCAAACTGCACAGGTAGGGATTCGGCCGATGGAAGACCTTCCCGTGGATCATTGGCATCCTTTAATAGCGTAGATTCCTGAGCCGATGAATCAGACTGACGCACCGAGGCAGGTTCGGAGTCTGCTTCGATCTTCTCATGGAAAATAATATATGACAGGCCGAAAACCCCTATAGCCACTGCGAGAGAAACGATACCTACCATTATGGACAAATGTCGGCGCGAATACAGTTTCATGCACCACCCCCCGAATCCAGCTTCAGGAAAAACGCAAAGTCCCGGCCGCTTTTTCCTCGGCCCTGGCCAGCATGAAGACATAGTCTGAAAGCCTGTTCACCAGTCGCAGCAAATCCGGGGATATCGCTTCACGGCGAGAGAGAGAGACGATTCTGCGCTCGGCCCTCCTCAACACTGTCCGGGCCATGTCCAGTGCGGCCGATCCCTGAGTCATGCCCGGAAGCACGAAGCCGGTGAGGATGATGCGCTCCTCCAGGGATTGGATCTTGGCTGATATCGCTTCCTCATCTGCTGCCAGGATGGGCCTGTCGAAGGACTTTCCCTTGGAAGCAAGTTCTCCGGCGATGCGAAAACAGAGCTTCTGGAGATGTTCCACTGCATAGAGCACCTCATCCTGGAGGCAGAGGTGCCTGGCCATTCCCAGGCAGGAAGAAAATTCATCGATAGTGCCATAGGCCTCCACCCTCAGATCGTCCTTGCCTACCCTCTCCTCGGACCAGAGTCCAGTCTCGCCTTCATCACCTGTTCTTGTGACAATGCTCATGGAATTAACATACTGCCCGGCTTAAGACTTCATCAAGACGCAAGCGACGATACACCGTTATCGGCATTGTCGTTGACACTCCAAGCCTATCGTGGTACCGTAGCCGTCGATACTATCGTATGTTTCTTAACAAAAGGAAGAGTATGGCATCTCCACGCAAAACCCCCGAAGCCGGCCAAACGGAAAAGACCGAAAAGAAAAGCCTTCCCAAGCGCGGCATTAAGAATCCCTTTATCTACGTGGGCACGATAATAATCCTGGTAATAACCATCATTGCCTTTGTTTTCATACCATCCATGGGTGGACTCGGATCATCCGGCAGCTCGCCCAGTTTTGGAACCTGGAACGGGAAAGACATAAAATACGAATCCGGCTCCTATTTCGCCACCCAGGTAGCCCAGATCAACAACTACCTGCGGCAGCAGGGCATGTCTGAGGAGAACTTCCAGCTCTATGCCTATCAGGTATGGAATATGGCCTTCCAGAGCACCGCGGTGCGGGCGGCCATACTTGAAACCGTCAAATCCAGCGGTTTCAAGGTTACCGAAGCCGGGGTCGATGCGGCGATAGCTACTAATGAAAGCTTTATGGAAAACGGCGTGTTCTCTATAGAAAAGTATAATGCCCTGCCTAAATCCCAGCAGCTCAGTCTGCGCGAAACCACCAGGGAAGACCTTTATATCCGCCGCTTTTACGAGGATATCTACGGAACCTCCCCCAGCACGGGTGAAATGGAATTCGTTTCCTCCATGATTAAACCCCAGCGTTCCATCAGCTATTTGAGCTTCCCCCTGGATCAGTATCCTAGGGAGAATCTCGCGGCATGGGGAAAAGAAAACGCCGATCTTTTCAGAACCCTGGGTATATCCCGTATAACCCTCACCAGCTCCGAAGCTGACGCCAAGAAGGTCCTCCAGCAGGTTACGGAAAACAAGCTCTCCTTCGAGGATGCCGCCAAGAGCCACTCCCAGGACGCCTATGCCGACTTAGGCGGCGATGCGGGCAAGATTTTCTACTACTCCTTCGCCGAGAGTTTCGAGAATACTTCAGATGCCGAAGAGGTAGCAGCGCTGAGCAAGGGCGAGTTCTCCAAGGTCTATAAAATCGCCGATAAAGCCTGGGCATTCTTCCGGATCAATGAAGCCATCGCAGCCCCGGACTTTAACGCCGAAGCTACCCTTAACGAAACTGAAGCCTACCTTTTCGACAAGGAAAGGGGAACCCTGGAGAGCTGGGCAATGGCCAAGGCCAACCAGTTCATAGCCGCGGCCTCCGCCGGGGACTTCGCCGCCAGCGCGAAAAAGGCCAGCCTCGAAGTAAAAGAGGCAGGACCCTTCATCATCAATCTAGGCAACCCCAGTTTCTACGCCTACAATCAGCAGATTCCCCTTTTCCAGACTCCCTTCGCAGTTCAGGACTTGATCCTGCAGTCCGCCGAAACAGACGAAGCCTTCATGACCGAGCTCTTCACACTAAAGGCCGGCCAAATATCCCGTCCTCTTGTCTTAGGCGATGCGATCATAGTCTTCAAGGTTACCGACGACACCGCGGCTACCGATGACGAAAGCGCCATGATCAAGTTCATGTATCCCTACTTCTATCAAGAAACCCTGGACGGAAACGCCAGAACCACCTTCCTCAAGAGCCCCAAGTTCAAGGATGAGTTCAATGATACTTTCTTCAAGGTATTCCAGACATCATCCCAAGGCTCCAGTGAACCGGAAGCAGCACCGGCTCCTGAGGAATCAACGGAGCAGTCTACAACCCAGACTTCTAATTAAATACAAAGTCGCGGCCCTTCTTAAAAGGGGTCGTGGGTTTGATAAGCGGGCTTGATAACGAGAAGGGGCTGTCCAGGAAGAAAAACCTGGGCAGCCCCTTTTTATAGCTTTGCTGAA
>CAZHSK010000050.1:0-9987 GCA_964535235.1 uncultured Treponema sp.
GCCGCAAGGCTGCCGATAAAAAATGGCTTCGCGAGGGCGGCGGCGCCTGCAGCCAGATACCTTGCCTTTCTCATATGGCCACCAGTCTAGACAGGCCCCGGCATCCGGGTCAATAGAGATGGTCCTGGAAAGAGGGAGGGCCGGCGGAAAGGATGTGGCGGATGTTCACTAGGACATGGATTTACATTATACTCTTTCAAAGGATGTTCATGCGATGAAATGGTTTTTGAAAATTAGGCATTCCGCCGTACTTTCATGGAGTCTGGCGGGTCTTCTGGCCCTTGCGATATGTTTTATGGCCGTTTCCGTGCCGGGGGTTTCGGCGCAGCCTGCGGCTCAGGACCCTGCACCACAGGCCGAAGAGATGCCTGCACAGGCTTCCCAGGCCGCGCAGGCTGCGCGCCCCGGTCCCGAGGATGCCCGGCGCTATTCCCAGCTTTTGCAGAATATTTACCAGTTCGTGCTCCAAAATTATGTGGACGAGATGGATCCCGCGGTCCTCTATGAGGGCGCGATGAAGGGTATGTTCGAAGCCCTTGGCGATCCTCACTCCATATTCCTGGACGAACCCATGCTTTCGGATTTGATGCGTGAAACCGACGGCACCTACGCGGGGGTTGGGCTCTATATCTCCAAGCCTTTCGCAGCTGAAGGTTCGAAAACACCTTCAGAGGTCCTGGTTGAAGTGGTTTCTCCCATAGAGGACACCCCCGCGTGGAAAGCTGGAGTGCTTCCAGGGGATTTGATAGTGAAGATAGATGGCAAGAGCACCGCCGACTTGAGCGTGGACGAGGCTTCGGCCTTGATTCGAGGCCCGGAGGGCACAAAAGTCACAATGATCTTCCGACGGGGCGGGAGTTACGAGTTTGAACTGGTCTTCGAGCGTGCAGTGATAGAGATTCCCGCCATAAAAGTGGGAGTTATCGAGCAGGATGGGGCCAGGATAGGCTACCTGCGCATTATCGAGTGGATTCCCCAAACCGCCGAACGGATAAGGGGAGCCTTGGATGAGATTATGAAAGCCAAGGCCGACTATCTCATAGTCGATGTGCGTTCCAATCCGGGTGGCCTATTGAGCTCGGTGATCGATGTGAGCAACCTATTCATGGACTCGGGCACTATCGTCTCAACAAGGGGCAGAAACTCAAGAGAAAACTATGAATACAAGGCCGATCGCTCTCTGGCTTTGCCCAAGCGCGTCAGGATGATCGTTTTAGTGAACCAGGGCTCGGCATCGGCTTCGGAAATATTCGCCGGCGCCATGAAGGACACTAGACGCGCCCTCCTTTTGGGAGAGAAAACTTACGGAAAGGGTTCCGTGCAGCAGGTTTTCCCCCTGGACAGCACAGGCTTCAAGCTCACCATGTCTCGTTACTATACGCCCTCTGGGGTCAATATCGATAAGTCGGGAATAGAGCCCGATATAAGCGTGCCCGATTTCACTTTTTCCGATGCCCAGCTGGAAAGCCTTAAGAAACTCTACGAGGCCAATCTGGTGCAGGAATTCGCAAAGGCTAATCCCGATGCGAGCATCGAAGCCCGAAAAGCAAGAGCGAAGCAGATTCTGGCCGAGGGCTATGACTTGCCCCTGGAGTATGTGGATCGGCTTTTGAGGGACGAGCTTGAACGCACCAAGACAGCTCCGATTTATGATCTGGAGTTCGACGTCCAGCTCAATAAGGCTATCGAAACCATCCTGGGCGCTGAGTTCGATACCTTACTTAAAAACAGCAAGACCTTGAGCCAGGCTCTGGCTCCTCTGTAATTGGGTTATGCGTCAAATTCTTCTGCCCGGCAACCTTGAGGGCAATCCGCGCTTTCTGCTGGACAAGGAGACTTCGTTTCATCTTTTGCGGGTTCTCCGCCTGGCCAGGGGCAGCCGCATAGGGGCCGCCGACGAGGCGGGCAACCGTTTCATCGCCAGGCTGGAGGGGGTGGAGGGAGGAAGGGCTTTGCTGGCCCTGGAGCCCGCCGGGGCAGTTGCCGCCGGTCCTGGGTATAAGGGCGAGAGCGAGGCCGCCCCTGGCCAGGCGGCGCGGGACACTCCCGACGTACAAATGCCTCCCCAGGAACTGCCCAGGATAGCCTTGGTGCAGGGTCTTCCCAAGGGACCCAAAATGGATTTGATACTCCGCCAAGCTGTCGAAACTGGGGTGGAACTCGTAGTGCCCCTGCAAACTAAAAACTCGGTAGTCCGAGAACTAGGCAGGGAAGGCTCTTCCGGAGGCGACTCTAGAAGGCAGAGAATACTCAAGGAAGCCCTTCAGCAGTCAGGATCCCTGGTGAGAACGAAGCTTTGTCCCACCACATCGACGGAAGAGCTTGAGTCTCTCCTTAGCGCCGAAGGTTTTCCCCCCGAGAATTCCCTCTATCTGATGTTTCACGAATTGGACATAGCCGGAAAAAGTCTTCATGAATATTGTATGGGATTTGAAGGATCGGTTGTGTTGCTCATTGGCCCCGAGGGCGGCTTTACGCCTCAGGAAACCGATGCTTTCACCGAGATGTCATTCAAGGGTTTTCATATCCCTGGTTCGATACTGAGGACAGAAACCGCTGCGCTCTTCGCGATCGCCGCGGTAAAGACACTGCTTTTGGAACGTAAATTATGGACACTATCGAACTGAAGGGAGTCGAGTTGGCAGGTCTCAGACTGGACCTCCCCTCGCGGCAGCAGATTTCGGCCCTGGCCTATGCATGGGACGATGACGCCAACCATCAGCTTTGTTTCCTGAGCATTGCCGGTTTCCAGGCAGCCCGAGGGTCGGGTGAATATGCCTCTATGGTACGAAGCGCCGACCTGGTCTTGAGCAAATCCCGGACCTTATCCACCAAGGCTGCCGAAATCGTGAAGGCCAGGACTGCCTCAGGGGAAGGCTTGAGCCTGCGAAAAGTGAAGATAGGGCAGCGACGAAAGGATTTTTTGAGTTTCTTTGGCCCACCAGAGGAACTGGAAGATTTTGCAGCGGCATATAAACCCCTCGCAGTCCTGTCCGTACTTCTATCCTCACTGGAGGAGCGTAAGGGTTCGCTTTTTATTTTGGGTGGCAAAAAGGCATCCCTGGCCAGGGCGGAGATCAATGTTAAAGCTACTTTCCCTTCTCTCCGCATAGTAGGCCGAAGTACCGGTGATTGCGAAGGCAGTGAGGCACTTGTGCTGAAGGCTCTGCAAAAAGCCTCGCCGGATCTTATTCTTGTAGGGTCGATGCTACGGGGTGGCGAGCTCTGGATTCCTCGGAATATGCGCTTTACGAACTCCGGCATTTATTTCTACGAAGCCCGGATAATTGAAACTTTGGCGGGAATTCATCGAAAATAGACAAATGTCTACAGCCTTTTTGCCGAAAAAGACTTCCGCTGTTTTCTAGAACAGGTGAATATTGGCACCATGAGAGCCATTGCCTATTGGGACATGGACAGGGTGCGCATAAAGAGAATACTTGCCGAACTGGAGGCGTTTTTTGAACTACGCATGGCCTCCACCCTGGGAGAGCTGAGAGCTCAGGCTCGAGACAGCTCGGTCTGCGCCTTGATAATCGGACTGCCGGCCGAGGGCGGAAATGGAATCGCCAGTTTTTTTGCCCGCTTCGAAGCACCCCGGGGATTCCCTCTTTTCATACTCGGCAACCTGCCGCTGCACTGTAAAGATCGGGGAGATATCCGCATCACCACCGACGAAGGCTGTCTTCTTGGCCCTGGTGAGTATGGAGCCCTTAAAGACCGAATTTCCCTGGCTGTTCAAAAAAGATCGGCCGCAGAGCTTCGCCTGCCACATTTTATTGGTAGGAGCAAGGCTATGGCTGAGGTAAAAGCCCAGGCGGCCAGCTGTGCAACCAGGAACCTGCCCGTTCTTATTCTTGGGGAAACAGGAACCGGAAAGGAACTGGTAGCACGGACGGTGCATGGACTTTCGTCTCGGAGCGGAAGGGATCTTGTTGCCCTCAATTGCGCGGCCTTGCCTGAAAATCTAGTGGAGAGTGAGCTATTCGGTGTTGAGAAAGGCGCCTATACAGATGCCCAATGCCGCCGTGGCGCCCTGGCTAGGGCTTCTGGAGGCAGTCTCTTTCTGGATGAAATTGGCAGTATGGCCTTAAGTGTTCAGCCCAAGCTGCTGCGAGCCCTGGAAATAGGTGAGTATTGGCGATTAGGCGGTGAAAGGCCTGAAAAATCGGAGTTCAGGCTCATATGCGCTACAGGCGAGGACTTGTGGATGGGGATTGAAAAGGGCATATTTCGAAAGGATCTCTTCTACAGGATCGCCGTTTTGCCGATAAAAATTCCCGCGTTGCGGGAGAGGCCGGAGGATATCAGGGATCTAGCCCTGCATTTCTGCAATGAAGCCTCCGATGGTTTGTGCAACCTTTCGGATTCGGCGATTGAAAAGCTTATGTCCTACCCTTGGCCGGGCAATGTGCGAGAGCTTAAATCGGTCATTTGCCGGGCCTGCGCCTACTCGCACAGGGGCATGTTGGGGCCCGATGAAATTATCTTTATATACTCGAAGGCCTTCAGCTCCTCTCCGGCCTAGAGCCAAGAGCCAATGCCTTACGATACGATTGTGCGAGATACTCGAGCTCTGTAGAGGTGGCTCCTGCCCTTTCGCATAGATCCCTCAGGAAATTGCGCATATAATCTCGATCGCTTAATCTGAAGGCACCCTTTGCCGCGAAGGCGTCGAGTACTGGCTCTATGTGTCTATCCACTTCGATGCGTTCGCAGGCTTTTGCCGGGTTTTCAGTGCTGGTGAGAATTCCGGCCCTTGCTTCGGCCTGGCTTATGAAAATTTCGTAACAGGCGACTTGCACAGCGTGGGCAATATTCAGGGATGGAAAAGCATCTGAGGAGGGAATATGGGCTGCCAGGCTGCAGCATGCCAGTTCCTTGTCGGAAAGGCCGTCTCTTTCATTGCCGAACACGAGTGCGACAGGTTCATTACGGAATTTAAATGCAGCAACTTTATTCTCGAGCCCTGCCAGAGTTCGGGCAAAATTCCTCACGCTGATGGATTCTCCCTTGCGGCGCGATCCAGAGCGTCTGGAAAAGCCGGCTGAAAGGCTGAATTCTCTCAAGGCTTCTTCCAGGCTGGCATAACGGATGGCATTTTCGTACACATCGAAGGCGTGGACAGCCATGGTTTTAACAAGTACCTCGTCATATTCAGGACAATTGGCCAGAATAAGGCGCTCCATGCCCATTGTTTTCATGGCTCGGCAGAGGGAACCGAGATTCCCCGACTCCTTGACGCGGCAAAGGACTATTGCTGAGCATTGCTTGCTCGTGTGCTTAACTTTATCCATTCGAATCCCTGTTTGCTATCGCTCTTTTGCCTTGTCCCGCTGGGGGCCGGCGACATATAGTAATGCCATGGATACAGGGGAGCAAGTGCAGAAGGTCGTTGGGCGGATGTGGCCTGATAGAGGCGGCTCGGTATTTAGCCATCGCAGGGCTCTTGTGGTAGGCGGCAGCGGGGGGATAGGAAGGGCCATCTCCCTCGGCCTCGCCGCCCGAGGGGCCCTGCCGATAATTCACGGCCGCGACGCCGCCAAGGTGCAAGCCCTAGTGGACGAAATCCGCAAAGCAGGCGGCGAGGCCGAGGGCTTCAGCCTGGATTTGGAAGGGCCCCGCCGACTCGATGCCCTTGTAAAAGTCATCCTCGAAAGGGCGAAAGACAGCGCCCGCAACCTGCCTATCGAAATATTAATCTGCGCCTTCGGTCCCTTCGTGCAAAAGCCTTTTATCGCCCATGAGGCCAATGATTGGGAGAAGACCGCGCTTCTGGACTTAGCCCTACCGGGAGCCCTGGCTTCTTCTCTCTTTTCATCTATGTGCGCTCAGAAATTCGGCCGTATCCTTTTTTTAGGCGGCACCCGTACCGACAGCATCCATGGCTACAAATCCAATGCCGCCTACGCGGCCGCCAAAACTGGGCTGGGAGTTGTCGCCAAATCCCTAGCCATGGAAGGTGCGGCGCACAACGTGGCCGCGGTGATAGTCTGTCCAGGTTTTGTGGAGACAGAATACCTTTCTCCGGCCCAGAAAAATTCTCTTATCGCCGCTTCGCCCGATGGCAGGCTGATTCAGCCTTTCGAACTGGCAAGCCTGGCCCTCGACCTTCTGGACAGAGATCCTTGCCCAAGCTCGGGAGCCCTTGTTTCCTTTGACTCTGGCTTTTCGCCCTGCGGGTTTGACAATCCCGGTGCCCGGCGATAGGATTGCCCCATGTCTTCTCGCCTAATCGCCCGAGCCTCGACTGCTCAAGGCTTCCAACAAGCTCAGTCCAGCCCAACCCTGGAATTCGAAACCTTGACCGAACTACCCCAGGGCTTGTGCTGCCGCCCGGCTGGCAGCCTGGGCGCCGAAAAGGTTGTTGATTTAAATGTTGCGATCACCAAGGCCTTGGGGGACGAAATATCCACCCTCCTCTTTGATTTTGGACTTGTAGAAGACCTGGCTCCCGCGGGAGTGGGGCTTCTGGTGGCGCTCCAAAAACGCCTGCGCGAGCGATCGGGCGATCTGGTTTTAGTGGGCATGCGTCCCCGGCTCGTGAGGTTTCTGGAAAGCCTGGGATTCGGGGATTATTTCTCCCATTCCCTGGATCGGCGCCATGCCATTGAGTATATTCTGATGATGAAACGCGACATATTTCCCCGTTCGGCTCCCTGCCCAGCCTGTTCTGCCCCGCTGGCCATTCACGGGCCTGGACGAAGCCGTTGCCGCGCCTGTCAGGCTGTGCTCACTGTTATGGCCGACGGCTCCCTGGAGCTGGGTTAAAACCGTTGAGGTTTTAATCCCATCGTAAGCCTGCGTTATCCTGAGGAGGAGATGGTATGGAAGGTTTATCAAAGGTTGAAAGTTTTCTCATCGACCTGGGCATATCGTACCAGGAGGTTTCGAAAGGAGCCTGGCTTGTGGAGGATGAGGAGAAGGGCCTGCCTAAGATGGTGGTGAGTCATGTGGACCCCATCGTGATCATCAGGGCTGATGTAATGCCCGTTCCTGAAAAGGGCAAGGAAGAACTCTTCGCCACCCTGCTCAAGCTCAACGGAAACGATTTCCTTCATGGCGCCTACGCCCTCGACGGAAATGAAATCGTAGCGCTGGACACCCTGGAATACGACACTATGGATAAGAATGAATTCAGGGCTTCGGTGGAGTCCATGGCCTTCGCCCTGAGTCAGCACTACCCCCTGCTTATGAAATTCCTGGCCAAGAAGGAGGGCTGATACATGGGTATCTTCGATAGGCTTAAGAGCGTTATCTCGTCCAACGTGAACGATCTGATTTCCAAGGCCGAGAATCCAGAAAAAATGCTCAACCAGATGATCGTTGACATGAACGAACAGCTCATCGATTCCAAGAAGGCCGTAGCCATGGCCATCGCCGATGAGAAACGGCTCGAGCGCGAAGTTGGGGAAAACCGGGCCAAGGCGGAGGAGTGGGAGAAAAAGGCGATGCTCGCAGTCAGGGCTGGCCGGGATGATTTAGCCAAAGAAGCCCTCATGCGAAAGCAGGAGCATGAGAGCTACGTCGGTCAGTTGGGCACCCAATGGCAAGCCCAGAAAGAATCGGTGGAAAAACTCAAGGAATCACTGCGGGGCTTGCAGACCAAGATAGAGGAAGCTTCCCGCAAAAAAAATATTCTTATCGCCAGGGCTAAAAGAGCTGAAGCCCAAGAGAAGATCAACAAGACCATGTCCTCGCTTCAAGGCAACAAAAGTGCCTTCGATACCTTCGATCGCATGGCCAAGAAGATAGACGAGATAGAGGCCAGGGCCGAGGCGCAGAAAGAACTGGAAGACGTGTCCTCCGGCGCCAGCCTGGACAAGCAGTTCGCCGCCCTCGAGTCGTCGCCATCGGCCGCGGATGCTCTTCTGGAGGATCTGAAACGCAAAATGATCACCCAGGATGCTGGCGGCGCTTCGGCATCGGGCGGCGAAGCCAATCCTTCCTGATTCGAGCAGGGCTAGGTAGAAGGGCCCTGACCAATGAATACCGTACCGATCAAGGCTCTCCTCCTCACCGGGGGAGGGCCTTTTCATTCTTCTCGTCCTAGCTGGGTCACGAAGCCAGGGACAAGCATCTTTCTGCACATCGATACTCTGGATGAATTACCTCCTTTTGAGGAGATTTCTTCCAAGGCGTATCAGGTCTGCGTCATGCCTACTGCCATGTATTTAACCGGAGTTGCCCTGCCAGTGGAGTTGATAACGATTGTTTATGGTTCCATAGAAGATGCCGTGTCTTGCCTGGAAGCCGGAGCCTTCGATTTTATGCCCGAAAACTGGTCGCTGGGAGAGCTGGAAGCCCGGCTTTTCCGTTATTGGAGGCTAGAGCTACGGGGAAATAGGGGATCCTACTATCTCTGGGGCTGCAGCCTGGTTCCCCTTCATCGAGCTGTTGAGGTTTCTGGATCCGAGACCCTGGTTAAGGCCGGCACCGTGGAACTTACGCCCGGACAGGCTGCGATAATGCGGCTTTTACTCACCCATCCGGGTAAAGTGATTTCTTTCTCGGCCTTAGGCCAGGCGGGAGGGCTTGGGCTTTCCGGACATTGTGCCGAATCTCGAGACTCGGCACTACGAGAGTATTCCAAAAAAGCTGCGCATATGATGATGAGCCGCATCAAGGCAAGACTATCCAGCCTGGATCCGGGACTGGCTGCCCGGATCAGCTCGGTGCGGGGACAGGGATACCTGTGGCGAGATGGCTTTTAGCAGTACTCCTGGCGCTCGATGTAGGCACCCAGGGTTTTTAGCCTGTCGCTGATTCTTTCATAGCCCCTTTCAATCTGATATACGTTCTGGATGGTGCTCTGGCCATCGGCGCAGAGAGCTGCTATTACCATGGCCATGCCAGCCCTGACGTCGGGCGAGACCAGGAGGGCCCCCGACAGCCTGGCGGGTCCTGAGACCACGGCGCGGTGCGGATCGCAGAGCACGATGCGGGCTCCCATTCCAATAAGTTTATCCACGAAGAACATTCGGGATTCGAACATCTTTTCATGAATGAGGACAGTGCCCTCGGTCTGAGTCGCCACTACGGTCATAATCGAGGTGAGGTCGGGCGGGAAGCCGGGCCAGGGCGCGTCGTCGATTTTAGGAATCTGCCCGCCCAGGTCAGCCTGCACTTTCATTGCCTGATTGCTGGACACATAGAGATTTTTGCCTTTCACTTCCCATGCAATGCCCAACCGGCCAAAGCCCACCTTAAGTGGATGTAAATCATCGGGATTCACTCCCTCGATTGTTATTTCGCCCCGAGTTACCGCCGCCAGGCCGATAAAGGAGCCGATCTCCATAAAATCCGGGCCTATGCTGTACTCGCAGCCGCCGAGTTCACTTACGCCTTCGATATGGAGCACATTGGATCCGATGCCGCTGATCTTGGCGCCCATGGCGTTGAGCATGAGGCAGAGATCCTGTACGTGGGGCTCGGAGGCGGCGTTTCGCAAGACCGTCTTGCCTTCGGCAAGTACTGCGGCCATGATGGCGTTCTCCGTGCCTGTTACCGAAGCCTCGTCCAGGAAGATGGGGGTTGCCTTGAGCTTAGGCGCGGAAAAGCGTAGAACTCCTTCGATTGTTATTCTGGCTCCCAGTTCTTGGAGCGCCAGAAGATGGGTATCGATGCGCCGTCTTCCTATTGTGTCGCCGCCGGGAGGGGGGAGGATCGCCTGGCCGAAACGGGCCAATAGCGGGCCGGCAAAAAGCAGGGAAGCCCGTACCTTCCTGGATTGCTCGGCGGGAACATCCTGTCGCTCGATGCTTCGTGGGTCTATGCTCCACTCGTGGGGACCCAGTCTTTGCACCTGGGCGCCAAGATGAACCAAGACCTCGATCATCACCGCCACATCCTCGATTTCGGGGATGTTTTTTAAGATTACCGGCTCTCTTGCGAGCACTGTCGCCGCCAGGCAAGGGAGGGCCGAGTTCTTGTTACCCGAGGCTGAAACCTTACCCTTTACGGGGTGGCCGCCCTCGACAATATACT
>CAZHSK010000051.1:0-9850 GCA_964535235.1 uncultured Treponema sp.
CTTCATTTTTACAACCGCCGGACAGATACAAGAAAGAAACCCTATGTGCTAGAATGAAGCTGGAGGAAGGACAAATGGAGCATGGGGGCTTCCGCATCGGTACATGCGGCTTCTCCTACTCTGAGTGGCGCGAAGTCTTCTATCCGAAGGATCTTCGCCAGTCGGAATATCTGCGCTATTACTCCCTGGTTTTTCCCTTTGTGGAGCTGGATTTTTCCTGGTACACAATGCCCAAGGCCGAACAGTTGATCGCCATGGCCGAGCAGACTACTCCGGACTTTCTCTTCTGTCTGAAAGCCCACAAGAGCCTGACCCACGAAATAGGCGAAGATTGGGGCGAGTCTGCTCAGCGATTTTCCGACGCCGCTCAGGCCTTAGCCCAGAGGAAGCAATTAGCCGCCATTCTCATTCAACTGCCCTATCGCTTCTCCTATACCGCCGAAAACCGAGTTTACCTGGCCGATCTCCTCCAGGCCATGGAAAGCTTCCCCCTGGTAGTGGAGTTCCGCAATGAATTCTGGTACCAGCAAAGAGTATTCGATGAACTTTCCCGCAGGAATGTGAGCCTGGCTATGATCGACAGGCCCGACCTGCCTGGACTGCCGCCTGAATCACAAATCCTTACAACGGATATGGCCTACTACCGTCTCCATGGAAGAAACAGCACCCAATGGTGGAACGGCGATGCCACATCCCGCTACGATTATGAGTATTCCCAGGAAGAACTAAAGGAGAGGGCGAGAATGCTGATCGCCATTTCCAATAAGGCAAAACAGGTATTTGTTGCTTTTAATAATCACGCCAAGGCCAAGGCGGTAAAAAACGCCAGAAGCCTGGAAGGCATTATAAAAGAACTCCAGATCTAGGGCTTGTCGGGATCCAGGGGAGCCGAGGCCAAAGCCTTTAAAAAGGCTTCCCGACTCTCAAACTGCTCCTTTTCCATCATTATGCAGCCAGAAGTGCCCAAAACCATTATTACCACCTTCTGGAGCACAGGGAGATTGGCGGCCATGAGATTCCAGAGACAGGTTTTTACCTTTTCGTCTTCTCTGGTTCGTACAATCAACTCCAAATATCCTGCTTCGTGAAGCACCGCCGATATCCAGCCCGTCTTGGCCACGAACTCGGCGGTGTTGGTAGCTCCCGGGGCTATGGAAGGATGGGAGGATATCCAGGAACTGTGAAAGCCCGGAATCTTGATTACCCTGCCGTCGGACAGAATCCACGAAGCCCCGTGGGCCAATACATAAAGGGTGGCTGGAGACATTACCGTACCTCTCGTAAAGCAAGGATATCGCCAATGGGCGGAGCGTCGTTCCAACGCCGGATAAAGTCGCTGAAATGATCAGGTATGGATGACGTAATAAGACCGATGCCCGGAAGCCTCAATCCCCAAGCCCAGAGCAGAAGCCGTTTTGCCTGGACCTCTTTTTTAAGCCGCCTGTTGAGGGCGAAATCCCCATAACGGTCGTCGCCCACTATAGGATGGCCGTGGAGTGCACAGTGCCTGCGTATCTGATGGGTTCTTCCCGTGCCCAGGCTGAACCCCACAAGGCTGAAGCCAGGCGACCCAAATCGGGAGATCAAGCTATACCTCGTCTCCGCATCCTGGGTTTTGTCCCTCAGGGTGAGAGGATCGCGGTACACCCCCTTGCCATGCTCCGGAGCACCGATGCACACGGCCCAGTAGAGCTTGCCCGCCCCACCCTCGCCCAACTTGGCTGACCATTGGGAAGCTGCTGCCGAACTGCTAGCAAGCATCATGCAGCCCGCCGTGTCCTTATCCAGACGATGAATGGGAAAAACCTGGTGTTCCAGCTGCTTCTGAAGCACGCTCACCACGGAACTGCCCACCCCCTCCCCGGGTTGGGAGGCAAGGCCTGCGGGTTTGTCGATCACCAAAAGGGACTCATCCTCGAAAAGTATGTCGATCATCCTTACTCAGACTACAGGAGGCACAACCAGGCGCGCAAGCACATTTCCGAAGACGATTTTCCGCTGAAGCGAAGAATGGTCTCGCATTATTGCGCAATCACTGACATTTCATTACATTTACTACAGCGATATCCACTGAGGTGACTATGAAGCTCTCTCGAAAATATATTGCCTTTACATTTCTTTTTATTGCGAGTCCCCTGGTCTGGGCTTCGGCGCAGGCAAGCGAAGCCGACCTTGGGTCACGAATGACCCTAATGGTGCTCCAACTGGCCGCCATCGTATTCGCCGTAAGGGCAGGCGGAGCCCTTGCCCAGCTCATGAAGCTGCCCTCGGTGGTGGGTGAGCTTTTGGCGGGTATTGTGCTTGGCCCCTACGCGCTGGGTACTATTGCGCTTCCCGGTCTATCGGGCGGCCTCTTCCCTCTGGCCGAAGGCTTCGCCATAAGCCCCGAACTCTACGCCTTCTCCACCATCGCCTCCATACTCCTTCTCTTCAGTTCGGGACTGGAAACCGATATCGACATGCTGCTCCGCTACTCCTTCGCGGGAAGCATCGTGGGCTTAGGCGGCGTCCTCGCCTCCTTCGTGCTGGGAGCCGGTGTCGGCGTCCTGCTCACCGGAGGTTCTTTTTTCTCAGCACCTGCCCTCTTCCTGGGCATCATGAGCACCGCCACATCGGTGGGCATTACGGCGAGAATCCTATCGGACAGAAAAAAGATGGACAGCCCCGAGGGTGTCACAATTCTGGCAGCAGCGGTCTTCGATGATGTGCTGGGCATCGTGCTCCTCGCCATTGTCATGGGTGTGGTGGCTGCTATGACGGGCTCGGGACAGGGACTGTCCAGTTGGGCGGTGCTGGGCATCGCGGCAAAGGCCTTTGGCATCTGGCTCGGCTTTACGGCACTGGGATTGATCTTTGGAAAACACTTATCTGCCTTTTTAAAAAAACTGGGCGGGGAAGCCCATTATACAGCCCTCGCCCTGGGGCTAGCCCTCTTGCTTGCGGGATTCTTCGAAACCCAGGGACTGGCCATGATCATCGGCGCTTATATCGTGGGTATAAGCCTTTCCCATACCGACATCGCCTTTCTAATACAGGACAAGGCCAAACCCCTGTATGACTTTTTCGTGCCCATATTCTTCGCGATCATGGGCATGCTAGTTGATTTGCGTCAGCTTATGGATCCTAGAGTGCTCGGCTTCGGGCTTATCTATACCGTGATGGCGCTCATCGCCAAGGTTATCGGCTGTGGCCTGCCATCGCTCTTCCTGGGCTTCAACCTCAGGGGAGCCGTCCGCATTGGAATAGGCATGGTACCTAGAGGCGAAGTAGCCCTCATCGTGGCGGGCATAGGCCTTTCGAGCGGAATTTTGGAGCCCTCGATCTTCGGTGTCGCGGTGCTCATGATCCTTATAACCACCCTATTAGCCCCCCCACTGTTCAATAAAGCCATAGGCCACAAGGATGCGGGCACACGAAAACCTGTCAAGGGCTCCAATTCCGAAAGCTTCAGCATAGAATTCCCCTCCAGCGAAATTCTCGAACTAGTCTCATCCACGTTTTTAAGAGAAATGCAGCGAGAAGGTTTCTTTGTGCAGCTCATGAGCATTAGAGACGACATTAGCCACATCAGGAAGGGCGATATAGCCATATCCCTCAAAGCCGAAGGCCGCACCCTCAGACTGGAAAGCGCCCTGGAGGATATCCCCTTCGTGAAGGCGGCGCTCCATGAAACATTAGTAGAGTTGGATGCGGATTTCGATAAACTCAAAGAAAGCCAGGATCCGGAAAAACTCAAGACCAGCCTTCACGTGGAGGAGGGCCGCAGAGACCTGGGATTTGGAAAAGCCTTGGATCCACGCTGCGTAAGCATAGAATTGACAGGAAAGGACAAGGAATCCGTCATCGAGGAGCTGGTGGAGCTTCTGAATAGAGCCGGCAAGATAAGAGACAAGGCTGTTCTGCTCCATGACCTGCTGGAAAGAGAGGCACGCATGAGCACGGGCATGGAACACGGTATCGCCCTGCCCCATGCCAGAAGCATTGGAGTCTCGAGCCCCGTCATAGCTATAGGCATACATAGGCAAGGCATAGATTTTGGCACGATAGACGGCAGTCCTGGACGCATTATTGCCCTGATCGCCAGCCCAGCCGACGACCCTTCGCCCCATATGCAGGCCTTGGCAAGCCTGGGAGCGGTGCTGGGCGACGAAACTCGGCGCAATAAGCTCCTGGCGGCCCAGAGCGGCGATGAGGCCTATGCCGTCTTGGTGGCTAAATAAACGCCCAGTATCGCTGCGGCGCCTCCGGCAAGTTGGGCAGGCGCAAGCCGCTCGCCTAAAACCACGAACGACGCGGCCACCGACACGACAGGAATCAGGTTTATAAAGACGCTCGAGCGGCTTGCGCCGAGCCTGTCCAATACCATAACCCAAAGCCAGTAGCCTAAGCCTGAGGCCAGAATCCCCAAAAAGAGCACGTTGAACAACACCGGCCCCGACATGCGCACCAAACCCTGCCCCTCGAAAAAAGCGAAGGGAACACAGCCCAGCATGCCGAAGAAAATCTGCCAGAAGGTTATGGCCAGGAGAGGATACCTCATGGACAGCGATTTGGTTAAAAACGTATAGGCCACCCAGGACAGGACTGCGCCTATCATGTAAAGATAGCCCCCCGAGGACGATCCTGCCGATTCAGATTTGGCCACCATGAGGGCCACCCCGCCAAAGGACAGAAAAATTCCAATAATGACAGTCTTCTTCGCCCTGATGCGGTAGAAAACCATGTCCACCAAAAGGGTAATCACGGGAATCGTGCCTACGATTATCGAAGACTCGGAAGCAGAAAGCCTCATGATCCCGTTGTTTTCAAAAAAGAAATAAAAAGTGACGCCAATTATTCCGCTCAAGATCAACAGGGGAAAATCCCTGGCCGAAATCTTAAGCGGCGTCTTTCTCGTCACCGCGATGAGAGGAAGCAGGGCGCTGGCTATCACAAAGCGATAGAGGGCCAGAGTCATGGGCTTGAGTTCTACAACCGCAACCTTGATGGATAAAAAAGTTAGACCCCAGATAAAGGCCACACCAATGCCAAGCACAAGCTCCAATCCAGGCTTTTTCGTACTCATGGCGCTACTGTATATCCCCCGCTGGCCTTCATGTCCAGACTTTAAGCCCAGAAATCCTCTCTGCCCATGCGCGCGCTCTGTCCACAGCCTTGCGCAGCCATTATACTAATCCCATGAACCTACTGAGGCTCGATGGCTGTTCTCTAAGTCTGGAAGGGTTGGCCTCCATTGCCAGGGGCGACTGTAAAGCAAGCCTGGACGAGGATGCGGTCCTCCGCATGGCTGCCTCCAGAGCGGTCGTCGAATCCTGCGTGGAAGACAGACTTGTGCGCTACGGCATCACCACGGGCTTTGGCAAGTTCTGCGACGTGGTCATTTCCAAGGAAGACAACGATACCCTCCAGCGAAACCTCATCATGAGCCACGCCTGCGGCCAGGGAGATCCCCTGCCCAGGGAAGAAGTACGGGCCGTGATGGCCTTGAGGGCCAATGCCCTCGCCGTGGGTAATTCAGGCATCAGGCCTGAAGTCGTCCGACTCCTTTTAGATCTTCTCAACGCCGACATCGTTCCCGTTGTTCCCGAAAAAGGCTCCCTGGGAGCCTCCGGCGACCTGGCGCCCCTGGCCCACATGACACTCCCCCTCATAGGACTCGGCGAGGTGTTCTATCGAGGCCAGCGCATGCCTGGTTTAAAAGCCCTAGCTCTCGCGGGCCTGCGGCCCGTGGTGCTCCAGGCCAAGGAAGGCCTGGCCCTCATCAACGGCACCCAGGTAATGACAGCCATTGGAGCCCTAGCCTACAAAAGAGCCCGGGATCTCTATAAAAGCCTCAGCATCGCCTCAGCCCTAAGCCTCCAGGCCCTCAAGGGCATCGTGGACGCCTTCGATCCCCGAATACACGCCCTGCGCCGGCAAGACGGGCAGATACGCTGCGCCGCCCACATGCGCCGCCTCTTGGATGCCTCGGCGCTCACCACCCGACAGGGCGAACTCCGGGTACAGGATGCCTATGCCCTGCGCTGCATCCCCCAGGTACACGGCGCTAGTCTGGATGCCCTCGACTATGTGGGAAGGATTGTGGACTGCGAACTCAATGCCGTTACCGACAACCCCCTCATCTTCCCCAAAAGCTCGGATAACACGTTGTCTGCTGGGTACTCTAGCGGCGCCAAAGCCGATCCAGGAGACATACTCTCCGGCGGCAACTTCCACGGCCAACCCCTGGCCCTCGCCATGGACTTCCTCGGCATAGCCAGCGCGGAACTAGCCGATATTAGCGAACGCCGAATAGAAAGGCTGGTTAACCCTGCCCTCTCGGAAGGCCTGCCGGCCTTCCTCACCAGCTCCGGAGGCATAAACTCCGGCTTCATGATCGTGCAGTACGCGGCGGCATCCCTGGTATCGGAGAATAAAAGCCTGGCCCATCCGGCCAGCGTGGATTCCATACCCTCAAGCGCCAACCAGGAAGACCACGTTTCTATGGGCACCATCGCGGCGCGAAAAGCCAAGACAATAGTAGACAACGCCCAGCGCGTGGCGGCCATGGAACTGGCCGCGGCCTGCCAGGCCCTCGACCTGCGAGCCATACAGATGGGCATTCCCTCTATCGAACCCGCGCTTTCTCCCCGTACTGCCGTGACCTATAGAATGGTCCGCGCGGCGGTAGACCGCCTGGACTCGGACAGAGTCATGTACCCCGACCTGGACGCGGTCTACCGCCTGGTAGCCGACGGCCTTGTGGCCGAAAGCGTCGACATTAGCAACACCCCGGAGGATTCCCTATGGCTGTAAAAAGAGACATCGGACTCGGAATGGAGCGCACCTCCAGCAAAGAACGGGGCAAGCTCATCGCCTATATCAATATCAAACTGGCGAGCCTCGGACTTCCCCTCTACGCCCGAGAAGGCACCGGCTTTGTCGACCTGGCCTCGGACATGCTGGAAAGCTTCAGGCAGAAAGACAGAATCCTGGCAGGGCACCTTTCCCCGGCCGATCGCCGCATCCAGGATTTTCTGAATTCTTTTCTGGGCGATTTAAGCGACGCTCCCCTCATCCGCCTGCCCTCCAACACATTAGTGCTCGACCGCTATGGCATGGCCAGGGAACTATCCCTGCCCCCCGAAGGCCATAGCCACAAATCTCCCACGCTTACCTCCTACAGAATCCGCAACGGAGTCCTGCACAATCCCGCCAGCGACAAGCGCACCACCGAAGGCGTCTTTCACATCGCCGAAGGCGGCCTGCCTGTCCCGCCGGATAAAAAAGCGGTGCCTAGAATCGCCTTTGCCAGACTTCTCGCTGCCGCCCTCAATCCTCCGCAGGAACTTTTAGAGCTCCCCTTTACGGCCCATGAAACCGAAAAGGCTAAAACCATGGTATCCCTTCTGCTGCGCCCTGTGGTGCGTCCGGAAGTACCTGGGTATTGCGAAGAGCGCTCCATGGAAATACGCTTTTTCGCCCCCGGCTCCCTGGCTGCCAGCTTGGACTTCGTGGAGAGCATCTTCGGCAACTCAGGCGACCCCTTAATTCCCGACAACGATGCCGCCATGGATCCCCTGCGCTGGACGGGCACCACCGGCTGCGTAATCCTGGCCACCCACCTGGTGGGCATGACTAAAAAAGAACTGGGCTTGCCCCCCTGGGATCAGGCTACCGAGCGCCAGCGCAGAGAAGGCATGTGCTGGAAGGAGGCTTCGGAAAAATACAACGAAGGAAAACCCTTCAAAGTGTCGGCCAGGGATGAGCGGGGCATAATAGTCTCGGTAATCGCGGACAACTATTTCGGCTATTCCAAAAAGGAGATCAAATCCCAGGTATCTTATTCTGCCAACCTCCTGGGCTTGGCAGAAGAAGAGCACGCCGGCGGCGCCCTTGTATTCCCCTCCTACAACCTGGGCACCCGCTTCGTGCCCGACACCAACCTCAACGCTAAAGGCCATAGCTACACCGAAGTCATACGCCTCATGGGCGACAGAGTGCTCCCCCAGGCCGAAGGCTACGCCGTGGACGCCACATTCCCCGACATCGTCTATCTGCCTGAAAACGCCTATATCTCCCTGGAGGACCAGAAAGCCCACTGGATACACGAAGGCAAGGAACAGAGCATCAGAGTCCTGCCCAACGAAGTCTACGTGCATCCCACGGGCTACAGAGTCCACATGGACAAACACCCCGTATCGGGAGCCTGGCGACTCATTGGCAGCACCGCCGAAGGCCTGGTCTGCCACAAACCCTGCACGGTCTCCGGGGGAGGCAAGTCCGAAATCGCCAAACCCATATCAGACGCCATCACTTACTTTCCCATCACCGTGGCTGACTTTCACCAGGATATGGCCTCGGTCAAAGCCATAATCGAAAAGGAATACGGCAACCGTTTCAAGGACGACAAGGAAAACCACGGCAAAGATGCCCGCAGCATATTATCTCCCAAGCGATCCCTGGGTTCGGTCATCAAACTCCTCACCCCCTCGCCCCTCTATACAGACTCCTACAACGCCTGGCTCGCAACCCTCCCCGAACGCATAAAAAGCCTGGTGTTCCTGGTCAAGCGATTCTACACCCCCGACTGGGGCAATGAATGGCAAAGCCACTTCTCGGTGGACGTAGTCAACGGCACCACCGGCAATATCCTCAAATACGAAAACCGTCCCGTTTTGGGCTCCTATCTCAGGGTGGGCCAAACCCCCGAAGGCCTGCGCCGCAGCTTCAAGCTCAGGCAGGATTTCATGCCCGCCGAAAAGCAGCAGTGGGAAGACGACATAACCGCCACAACAGTCGTTCCCTCATCCAGTCTCAAAAATCTGCCCTCCTGGGCCTCCATGCACCCCAGCCTCAAGTTCTGCACCAACGTGGAAGCCCGCTTTTTCCAAAGACCCGACGATGCCGTTGTGCGGGGTTATGACAAGCTCACTGAAAAAGACCTCGCCCGGCCCGATAACTTCATCAGCAATTTCGAACCCCTCACTAAAAAGAATGCGGAAGAGTTCGTGGAGATGACCGTGCAGTTCTCGGAATATACCGAGGACATGAAAGCCTTTATCTCGGCTACCGCGAAGGATGAAGCCTTCGAATACTTCGTGGCACCCGACAAGCCCCGCCTGGTAAACGGCGCCCCTTCCAAAAATCCCCGTTACCTTCAGCTCGACCCCAACTACGTGAATCCCAGGGCTCGCTACCTGGCCGATCTCGGACCCAGGCTGTATCGGCAAGCCAAGGCCGAAGACAAGGTGCTCCACCCCGTGGGCGCGGTCCTGCCCGGAAGAAGAAACAATCCTCCGGATAAAAAAGCCGGCATACGGCCATTGGCAGTGTATGGACCAATTCACTATCAGGAACTGCCCGAACTCTTCATGGACTTTGTCTGCTCCCTCACGGGCAAAAGCCCCTCCACCACAGGGGCGGGCAGCGAAGGAGCCCTCACCAAGGGACCCTTCAATTCATTGGTGGCCACCACCGACCTCAACAACGCCCTGCTTTCCTTCATCCTCACCGGCTACGCAGGCTTTACCACCGCCGCGGGCTACATAGGTCCCAAGTACAGAGTCGAGCACGACATTTCCCTATTGGTACCCGAACTCTGGTCCAGACTCACCCCCGAAGAAAGAGATCCCGAATTCCTAAAGGCCGAAGGCTATCTGGAGCAGGTAAAGGATTTCGAATACGAAGGCCGGCTTATCCCCGCATCCAGGCTCGGATGGCGCATAACGCCACTATTCGCCGCCACATATCTAGGGCGCATCTTCGACACTCCCGCCGCAGTCTTCACCGAAGAAATGCTCAGGCCCGAGCAGCAGTCCATGGCCGATTTCGTGGATGGAATGGAGAACATAGCCCAGGCCATGGAGAA
>CAZHSK010000052.1:0-9503 GCA_964535235.1 uncultured Treponema sp.
GGAAGGCCGCCGCCGAAGGAAATAATGTCTGGCCGCTGGGTGAGCTTGAGGATTTCCCTGATTTGGGATTTCTTCATGTTTTGGGTGTTCATCGAGTATTTTGGGGTGATCGCTGCCATTACTGCCTCCAGGGCTCTGTGCTCTTTTTATTGGAAATGAATATTTATACTACTCTGGCCGAAGCTTGGGGTAAAGTGGGCGGCGGCCCCTGGCCGTGGCGGCGGGCTGCGGCTGTAGGGCAGCGCCGCCGCTGGTCAGAGCTGGTCTTCTGGCATGCGGGTTGCCGCAGGGGCGGCGCTGCTGGCAGAAGACCCCCGGGCGGCGCTGCCGCAGGTGCGGCACTGCCTTTACCGCATTGCGCTTCGCCGCTGCTTTGGGGATAATGAAACGGAGGGTTCAGAATGCCGGCTGGTGTTCGGGTCCGATCACACAATAAATATTGTAGGTGCTGAAAATCAGCGCGAAAGGATATATACATGGCATTGAATTGCGGCATTGTCGGTTTGCCTACGGTAGGCAAGACTACTATTTTCACCGCCCTCACCAGGGTTAAGGCTGAGGTTTCCAATTATTCCTCCGCCAAGAATCCCAACCTAGGCATTATTGCGGTGCCCGACAAGCGGCTGGATACGCTGACCGAGATGTTCAAGCCCAAGCGAAGAGTTCCTGCCACAATCCAGTTTACCGATATTGCAGGCCTGGCCTCCGCGGCGTCCAAAAAGGAAGGGGCTACCAATCAGCTGCTATCCCATATACGCGACTCAGCGGTGCTGATCCACGTGCTACGCTGTTTCGACGATCCAGATGTTCCCCATGTAGCCAATAAAATCAGCCCCGTGGACGACCTGGAAATGCTGCACCTGGAGCTGGCCTTGGCGGACCTGGAGACGGTGGACAAGCGGGCAGAAAAGCTGGCCAAGGAGCTGAAAGACCCTCAGCGCAAGAAGGAAGCGGAACAGGAACTGGCTGCCTATGCCAAAATAAGGCCGGCGCTTCAGGACGGCAGACCTGCCAGGTCGGTCCAGTTGGAAAAGGATGAGGCCGAGGCGGTAAAGCGCTCCTTCCTCATCACCATGAAGCGGGAAATCTATGTCTGCAATACCGATGAAGCCGGGGTTTCCCAGGGCAATGCTTATATCGAGGCTGTAAAGGCAAGGGCAGCCGAAGAGGGCACCGAAGCGGTGGTGATCTGTGGCAAGTTCGAGGCCGAACTGGGCGACCTGGAGACCGAAGAGGAAAAGCAGGAATTCCTGGCCGAGCTGGGCTTGAAGGAATCGGGGCTTTCCAATCTGATCAACGCGGCATACAGGCTTTTAGGCTTGCGTACTTTCTTTACCGCTGGCGAGGACGAATGCCGAGCCTGGACAATCAAGGTAGGGGACAAGGCGCCCCAGGCGGCCGGGGTCATACATACCGATTTTGAACGGGGTTTTATAAAGGCGGAGGTCTACCATTTCGAGGACCTGGCCACCTTGGGTTCGGAACATGCGGTAAAGGTCGCGGGCAAGTTGAGGCAGGAAGGTAAGGAATACGTGGTGCAAGACGGGGATGTGATATTCTTCAAGTTCAATGTATAGGAAATTACTATACAAATGTATGCCGCCTCTTGCCTCTTATTGCCTAACTGCGTATCCTTGGAGCTTGTATGGAAAAGTTAATCATCAAGGGCGCCAGGGAACATAATCTTAAAAACATCGATCTCGAACTCCCCAGGGACAAGCTTATTGTCATTTCTGGGCTTTCGGGTTCCGGAAAGAGTTCCCTGGCCTTCGATACAATTTTTGCCGAAGGGCAGCGGCGCTATGTGGAATCCCTCTCGGCCTACGCCCGCCAGTTTTTAGGCCGCATGGACAAGCCCGATGTGGATTACATCGAGGGGCTTTCTCCCGCAATTTCCATAGAGCAGAAGACCACACATAGGAATCCCAGATCCACTGTGGGCACGGTAACCGAAATATATGATTACTTCCGCCTTCTCTTCGCCAGGATAGGAACTCCCCATTGTCCTTCCTGCGGCAGGGTGATCAAGGAACAGAGTGTCGATCAGATTCTGGAAGCGATTCTCTCTTGGCCTTCGGGTTCCAAGCTGCAGATTCTCGCACCGGTGGTGCGGGCTATGAAAGGTGAGCATAAAAAGTGGCTGGAGGACGCCCATAAGCAGGGTTTTGTCCGGGCAAGAGTAGATGGGGAAATGCGAAGTCTGGAAGAGCCCATCCAGCTGGAAAAGCAGAAAAAGCACAGTATAGAAATTGTCGTTGACCGCATTAAGTTGGGGCCTGATTCCCGGCGAAGAATCACCGAAGCCGTAGAGGCCTCCCTCCATATCTCAGAGGGCTCGGTTATCGTGATCCGGGAGAACGACAAGGGCAGTTCAGAGGAATTCTTCAGCCAGAAAGGGGCTTGTCCCGATTGCGGCATTTCCCTGCCCGAGATGGAGCCCAGGCTTTTTTCTTTCAACGCGCCCCAGGGTGCCTGCCCTGCCTGCACTGGGCTGGGTATAACCCAGGAGTTCGATCCCGACTTGATTATCCCTGATAAGAGCCTTTCGTTTGACGAGGGAGGCTGCATTCCCTATAACCCAGCTTCGGCATGGAACCGTTCCCGTTTCGAAGCATTGGCTGATCATTATAAATTCAAGCTGGACACTCCTTTCGAGGCTTTAAAGCCCGAGATAATGCAAGCCATCCTCTATGGCAGTCAGGATCCAATAAAAATTGTCTACGAGAATAGGGAAAAAACCGGACATTTCGAGTACCAGAGTCGTTTCCCCGGCATTCTCACCGACCTGAAGCGCCGCTACAACGAAACCACCAGCCCTGGGGTTAAGGAATGGCTGGAAAGCTTTATGACAGAGCGCCACTGCGAAGCCTGTAAGGGCAAAAGGCTGAGACCAGAAGCCTTGGCGGTGACGGTAGGTGGGGTGAGCATCCACGATATTTCGAGGCTGTCGGTGGAGGAGTCGCTCAAGTTTTTCTCTTCCCTTGCCCTGACGGATGTGGAAAAACAGATTTCCAAGCAGATTGTCAAGGAAATAAAGGCTCGCCTGAGTTTCATGAAAAACGTGGGATTAGACTACTTGAGCCTAGAGCGAAAGGCGGCCACGCTTTCGGGAGGCGAGGCTCAGCGCATACGCTTAGCCACTCAGATTGGCAGTTCATTGGTGGGGGTGCTCTATATTCTCGATGAGCCTTCCATTGGCCTGCACCAACGGGATAATCAGCGGCTCATCGAAACCCTCACCTATCTGCGCGATCTGGGCAATACCCTCATTGTGGTGGAGCATGACGAACAGACCCTGCGTACCGCCGATTACATTGTCGATCTTGGGCCTGGAGCGGGGGAGCACGGGGGCAAGATTGTTGCCCAGGGCAGCCCCGAAGAGGTTATGAAGTCATCCAAGAGCCTCACAGGCCAGTACCTGGCGGGCAAGCTGCGCATCGAGGTGCCTGCTGTACGACGGCAGGGCAATGGCAAGGCGATTCTGCTCAAGGGAGCCAGAGAACATAATCTCAAAGGAGTCGATCTACGTCTGCCCCTGGGGCTTTTTATCTGCGTTACGGGTGTTTCGGGCTCGGGCAAGAGCACGACGCTCACCGACCTTCTGTATCCGGCCATTTCCAACCGCATCATGCGTTCGTCCCTCAACGAGGGGGACTACGATTCCATTGAGGGGCTGGAGCACATAGACAAGATTATCAATATAGACCAAAGCCCGATCGGGAGAACGCCGCGGTCCAATCCGGCCACCTACGTGGGCTTATTCACCGGAATCCGGGACTTGTTCGCGAGCATACCGGAATCCAAGGCCAGGGGCTGGAAGGCCGGCAGGTTCAGCTTTAACGTCAAGGGCGGCAGATGCGAAAACTGCCAGGGTGATGGCACTATCAAGATTGAGATGAATTTCCTGCCTGACGTCTACATAACCTGCGACGTCTGCCACGGCAAGCGCTTCAATGCCGATACCCTGGATATACGCTATAAGGGTAAGAACATCGCCGATGTCCTGGATATGACAATCGAAGAGGCGGCATCGTTCTTCGGTCATATTCCCCACATAGCCCATAAGCTGGAAACCCTGCTCTCTGTGGGCTTGGGCTACGTGAAGGTAGGGCAGTCTGCCCTGACTCTCTCGGGCGGCGAGGCCCAGCGGGTCAAGCTGGCCTTCGAGCTTTCGCGCCGGGCCACAGGCAGAACCCTCTACTTTATGGACGAACCCACCACAGGGCTTCATTTTGCCGATGTAAAACAGCTTATGGAGGTGATCCAGCGGCTGGTGGATACGGGCAACACGGTGGTGATGATTGAGCACAATCTGGACGTGATAAAGCAGGCTGACTGGATTATTGACATGGGGCCCGAGGGCGGCACCAGGGGCGGCACTATCGTTGCCCAGGGCAGGCCTGAGGATGTGGTGAAAGTGAAAGCTTCCTATACCGGGCGCTACCTCAAGGACTACCTGCGCAGCCATTTATAGGCTTGGTGGCCAGGCACTCAGAATCCTTGTACTCAGGCTCATCTGTGCAGGCTCAAGGCATTTTCGGCTACCGGCTGTTGTTGCGCCCTTCATCGGCGCTGGTGTAGTATCCATTCTACGATGTTCCGCAGAATCCTGGCATTACTTCTACTCATCCTGGCAATCTGCGCGCTTGGAGCGCAGGAAGTTCAGGAAGCCAAGGATGCCCAGGAAACCCAAGAAGTACAGCCAGCCGTGCAATCCATAGAAGTGCCAGGTCAGTCTTTTTTAGACACCATGTCCGAAATAGAGCGATCTACCCTTGCCTTCGACATTGCGGTGAGCAATTTCTACGAACTCAAGGCTATGGCGGCCAAGTATGGACTTCCGGTTGCCACTACCAGCCAAGAATTGCGAACCGCACTCTACGCTTTTTTTAATCTCACAGCTCCAGGATCCCCATCGCCACCATCGAGCGTGGTTATAGAAAGCGCATCCAGGATTGAGTATTTCAACCTGGAGGACAGTCCTGACCGTTTTGTGCGACTCTATGGGCCTATCACCATGACCCTCCGCAGCGAAGACGGCTTTGCCCATAGAATCAAAGCTGACGAAATTGTCTTTGACGAAGCGCGAAACATCGTGGAAGCCAGGGGCAATGTGGAGTATCTAAGGGAAGGCGAGGGCAGAACCGACGAGTTCTTTGGTTCCTCGCTCCTTGTAGATCTGGACTCCTATTCGGGCATATTTATGGATGGATCTTACGACCTGGATCCGAGTCAGCAAGTACAGCGGACTCTATCGCTCTACTTTCGAAAACTGAATAGAAGGGGCTCCGATTTAAGCGTTTTCGAGGATGCCATAATAAGCGCCTGCGACGAAGAGCGCCCTCATTACCATGTGAGAGCGAAAAAGGTTTGGATATTTGAAAACGGCGACTGGGCTATCGCCAATGGAACCCTCTATGTGGGGGTAGTGCCACTCCTGTGGTTACCATTTTTTTACTACCCCAGCGATGAGCTCTTCTTTCACCCTGTGCTGGGGTATAGAAGCAGAGAGGGGGCCTTCGTCCAAACTACCTCCTATATCATGGGTGAACAGGCTGCGTCGGGTGCGGGCACGGGGCTTATGTCCTTGCTCAGCACAACCTCATCTGGAGGCAAGGGAGAGCGCTGGGGGGTATTTATCCGTAGAATTACCAGGGATAACCCTGAATTGGGCAGCCCGGGTGAAGGGCAGACAGATGCTGCGGCCCCAGGCGTGCTCAAACTGTTAGCCGACGTCTACTCATCCCTGGGGCTCTATTTAGGCGTTCAAGGGAGTTTTCCTAAGCTGGGATTAGGTGGCCTGGACTTCAGCCTGGGTCTGGGCTTAAGCCGATCCCTCTTTCTTCAATCCAATGGATTTTATTCACCCTTTGATTATTCCAATAACTATGATTCGGCCTGGAACTATTCCAACTTTTTGGGACTCCGATTGCCCTTCCGGTACGGTATGGATCTTACCTATGCCTCCAGCCAGTCGGCAGGGCCAGTAAAAACCTCCTTCAAGGTGACGCTTCCTCTTTTTTCTGATCCCTATTTTGAAAAAGACTTCTATCAGCGCAAGGAATCTTCGGCGCTTTTTTCAATTCTCGAAACGAATAAAACCGCTGTTTCGGTGCGAAGTTCGATGAACCAAAACATAACGACAAGCCTATCCTGGCGTTTGCCCCAGGGTAAGACCGCAAGCATTGTGGAAAGTGTAGATGTGAGCAGGTTGACCGCCCAGATGAACTGGAAATCCAAGGCCCAGTCCACCAGCGGCTTGGATTCGAAATCGAGACGCTTGCTCTATGCCACACCCTCCAGGGATTTCTTCTACCCCGACAGCCTAAAGATTCTGGATACCGCTCTCAATGCCTCGGGCACCCTGGCCAGCTTCAACACCAAGACCGAGAACGCTGAAACTACAAGCGGAGAATCAAGCAGGAACTATTCCAGGCTCAACGGTAAACTGGGCTGGACAGCATCCGGCTCGGCAGGCCTGGAGGATAAGTTTCGCGCTTCTGCATGGAGCTACCCCGAGGATGTGGATGCCAGTCTTTCCTATCGGCTTCTAGGCTGGAAGGCCAGCGGACGTCTCTCATCGTCCTTGGCGTGGGCCCAGGGGCTTTTTACACTGGAGACAGGCCTGGGCATTAACTCACAGGATCAGTACCGCCTATATCTTTTCGATGAGCGCAGCGCGCCGGTCACCGTGCACCCTTACAGGCTTTCAGACTACGCGTACAGCGCTACCGCGCTAGATGGTAGCGGTAGCTTAAGCCTTTCACCTTTTCCAAAGGATTCGGTTTTCTCCTCTTCTACCCTGCGCTACCAGGCTGGCGGAACCCTGTTTAGAAGGGCATTCTCGGGCATTTCTGGTGCGGGCACCGACGCAAGCCCCTTGTATTCCAGCACCTGGATTTCCTGGAACAGAAGCAGTTTTTCTACCCATTCCCTCACGGCTACATTTGCGCTTAATCCTCCGAGCACGGACGAGACAGGCCTTTTGAAAGGTGTACGGCACAGCTTAAGTTTTCAGGCATCCCTTCCACCCTTGCTGGAGAAGTATTCGAGCAATTATTCCTTAAGCGGCAGATATCTGGGCGCAAGTATTACCGGCTCGATCGCCAGAGCCGCCGAAGGAGTCGATCTGCTTCCCTCGGCCTTAAGCGCCCAGTTCAGCCTTGGCGCCGCTCCCTATCCTGTATTCAAATCGACCTTTTCCTGGGATTTCCTGACCTCCCAGCCCTTGTCGAGCATAAATTCTCTGGAATACCGATGGGCTAAGACAAGCTTTACCGTTAAAAAATCCAAAGGATACATGTTTAACGAAGGCTCCTGGATTTTGGACGGCACCGAAAGTTTCAGACCCTATGAATTTTCTCTTTCAATGGCGCCTTCCTTCTCGCTCAGCACTACGCGTGATAATGTCGAGAATGACGATGCCAAGAGCGCCGAGGCCGTGGCTGCAGCGGCTATGGGGCCTGATCTCATGTTGGATCTTAAACCCAGTCTAAGTTACATACAGAATGCCATTCGCTTTACCGAGTCTATTATCACCGCGGGATTGGATCTATCCATCCAGGGCGGCAAGGGAACCTCTCTCCTTTTCTCGGGCAGATCTACGAACAAATCGGCCTGGCGGTATTGGCCCGGGTTCTTTGAGGTGACCGAAAATTTCGACCCTTCGGACTATGCCAGGAATCCCTTCATCGATGTGCTGGATTCTTTCTCCATCTGGGACAACCAGGCACTTCGCCGGACTTTGTTTAAATTGCAGAGCCTCAGCCTCAGCCTCGCCCAGGATCTCCACGACTGGACTGTATCGGCCGGTTTGGCCATGAGTCCTGTCCTGATTACTCCAGATTCGGGTCGCCCCTATTATCAATTGGAATTCTCCTTCAATTTTCTTGTCTCGTGGAAGGATTTACCGGAGCTGAAGAGTTCGGTTACCTACAACGATGGAAGTTTCCAGCGCTAGTACTTTTAGTGTCGAAGGTTTGTAGAGTAGGGGGATAATATACAAAGCAGGAACCGAGCGTTATACTTATATCTATCATTCACGTGCGGCAATAATGGCTCGCACGCTGATTCATCGAGAAAAGGATTGAGATCCTTTTCCCGCTGCAAGGAGCACAGTTGGACGCAGAGAGTATAGTGCTGGAAGATACCGGGCTGCTGGCCGAGTTATGCGGACCCAATGATTATAACCTTTCCATCATCGCGGATCTTCTCGGTTCCAGGGTCTTGAGCCGCGGAAACGAGATAATGCTCGAGAGCAACGATCAGGAAACACGGCTTTTATTCTCCAGACTAATCGAAGCCCTCATGGAGTCCATCGAGGGAGGAATGCCCGCCACGCCCGATCTCATAATAGCCCTTCATGCAGAACTGACTCCCCTTGGATCCCGGGTTGAAAGAGTTGGGGGCGAGAAGAATTCCTGTGAGGATTTCTTTGACTCCTGTGTTCAGATTCCCGGAAGCAGCCAAACCTTATATCCGAGAAGTAAAGGGCAGGGTCTTTATCTCAAAGGCATGGCTCTGTACGATCTTTCGTTCGCTATTGGTCCTGCCGGTACGGGTAAAACCTATCTGGCTATGGCCTGGGCGCTTAAAGAGCTGTTGAGCAAGAATAAGCGAAAACTGATTCTAACCAGACCTATCGTTGAGGCCGGCGAAAGCCTGGGCTTTCTGCCTGGAGATCTTGTCCAGAAAATAAATCCATACCTGCGTCCGCTCTACGATGCGATGGAGATGCTGATTCCCTACGAATCCATCCGCAGACTCGAGGAGACCAGGGCAATCGAAGTAGCGCCTCTTGCCTACATGAGGGGCAGAAGCCTCAACAACTGCGTGGTAATATTGGACGAGGCGCAGAACACAACCAAGGAGCAGATGAAAATGTTCCTGACCCGCTTGGGCGAAAATACAAAGGCCATTGTTACCGGCGATATAACGCAGATCGACCTGCCCAGAAAATCGGAATCGGGCCTTGTGCATGCGCTTCAGGTTTTAGCGGATATCGAGGGGATATTAATAAGCCGGCTGGATGCCCGGGATGTAGTACGCAGCCAGTTGGTAAGGAAGATCATAGAAGCATATGAAAACGAATGAATCGAAGGTCCGCAAGCTGTGGCTTTTTATATCCACAAGTCTTAAGCGGAACCGGGTTTTCGCCCTCCATCTGGGCATTTGCCTAGGCCTTGCTGCCTTGCTCCTGCTTTTCTTTGGCCCCGGCACGGTTGCCGTGAGAAGAGACTATTCGGGGCTTGCCCCAGGCGTCATAGCCGACCGCGACATCATGGCCGGAAGAGAAGTGATGTATGTGGACGAGGAAGCCACCTCCCTGCGCAGGGATGCCGAAGAACGCCTTGTCTTGCCGGTGTTTCAATTCGACTCCGGTATATCAAAACGTGCTCTGGACAACTATAATGCCTTTGCGGAAAATTTCCGTGCGCTGAGTAATAAGGACATAGCCAAGGAAACGGCAATTCTTATGCTTTTGAGAAAATTCACTGGCACGG
>CAZHSK010000053.1:0-9431 GCA_964535235.1 uncultured Treponema sp.
GCTAAGCCTGATTTGCCTAGGCGATATTCCGCACAGCGAGGGGAAGCAGGCTGCCATGCGCTGGTCTAAGGCCGGAGAATATGCCCTGGCCAATCCCGATAAAGACCATGGAGATAACCCGTATTTAAGAGAGGAAATGAGTCTTTCCATGCATGCCCTGGCCTTGGTTATGAGCCTAAAAATCGAGTTGGGCAATGGATTCCATTGTCTCAAGGGAAATCATGACAACCTGGGAAACTTGGAGGATGGCGGGGACTTTCCTTTCCACAAATATGGTATGGAAGGGATTCTGGGAGCCGGATGGTTTTTTTCAGTCTATGGCGCTAAGGCCATGGAAAAAATCAGGCGCTATGAGCGGCTCTTGCCCCTGGTGGCCTGCGGCAGAACGTACTGCGCGAGCCATGCCGAGCCAGCCTTCCCTTTAGGATATGGTGATATTCTGAACTATGGAAGTAGGCCTGAGGTAGTCCAAGCCCTCATCTGGACAGATAACGGCGATGCCCTTTCAGGCGCCGCAAAACAATGCCTACAAGCTCTTCTATACCCAGTCCAGGCTGAAGAAAATCTGGACTCTAAGCCTTCCTTATCAACCGAGACTTGGGCTGGAGACCCTCGATGGATCGTTGGACACAGGCCTGTATCGGGCGCATACGCACTCAGGGATGAATCGAGGCTAGTACAGATCCACAATCCTCTGCGCCGTCAGGCAGCCTGGGTGGACGATGCTCAAGGCGAATCGGTGGGGACAATGGAGATAGTGGAAATCGTCCATGGGAAGTCAATTCTGCGTCAAAGCGCCCAAATCAGGACTCCTCTCGGGCTTGACCATGGGGCGGGTCGGGACTAGTATTTTCCCACATGGCAAGCAAAAAAAAGCGAAAAAAGAGCAAGGCCGGCGCCCTAGGCAATAACCCTGGATGCCTGTTGTTTCTGATTGGTTTCATAGCCATAGCCATTGTTTTTGCAATCAAGCTTCCCGATATCAAGGGAATTCTGGAAAAGACCCAGTTTCTAGAAAAGATTAAACAAAAAAGCGCAAGCACTACCATTACTGTCCCGGAGTCATCCAAATCGAATAAGCCGGAGATAAGCACACCGACCACGATCAAGACCTCGACAACCACAGTCCGCACTCCACCAACCTCGGTCAAGATTCCCTCTATTACTTCGATTCAAGAAAAAGAGAAGCCAGAAACCCCTGAACCTTCCAAAGCTCCCACCACAGCCGAAGCTCCAGCCCGGCAGAGTAGTCTCTTTTTTGTGCGCATAGGGGAGGATGGGCTCATTTCCCGTCACGAGGTCAAGCGCAGCATTCCCATCAGCGATTCGCCCCTCACCGATGCCATCAATGCCCTGCTCCAAGGGCCCAGCGAGGGAGAAATACGCAGTGGGATGGTCTCACTGATTCCCAGGGGCACCAGGCTGTTGGGCCTGGTGAGGAAGGGCAATACTGCCTTTATCGATCTCAGCGAGGAATTCATGTATAACCATTATGGCGTGGAGGGATACATGGCCCAACTAAGGCAGATTGTCTATACGGCCACATCCTTCTCCTCGGTTCAGGACGTGCAAATGCTGATTGAGGGGAGCAAGAAGCAATTTCTGGGAGAAGAAGGCGTGTACATAGAAAAACCATTATCCAGGATCTCCCTAGGCTCCACCGCAGCCAAGTGAGGTCGCCTCGCTCCAGCCATTAATTGCGGATATTGACCGACGATGGTATACTCTCTTTACTACACAATCCTCACCAGGAGGTACTTACGCAGATTACCGCTTTGCATGAATGGCATATTGCCCAGGGTGCCAAGATGGCTCCCTTTGCCGGCTATGACATGCCCATTTCCTATCCCACGGGAGCCATAGAAGAACACCAGATCACCCGCAGATCCGTCGGGCTCTTCGACATCGATCATATGGGGCAGCTGGAAATCTCGGGGCCTGGAGCCGATGCCTTTGTTTTCCTCATGGTGAGCGCCCGGACTTCAGACATGAAAACGCCCATGTCAAGGTATTCTCTCCTTCTGGATGAAAAGGGCTTTGTCCTGGATGATCTTTTTATTTATCGCCTCCCGGATTCCTGGTGGATAGTCGTCAACGCTTCCAATCGAGAGGCCGATATCGCCTGGTTCAAGTCCAGAGCTGGAAAGGGTGTCGAGGTTGTTGATCGTTCCGATGACACGTATATGATAGCCGTTCAGGGACCTAGGGCTATTGACCTTCTCGATGCCCTGGCAAGAACACCTGTGTCCTCCACCCAGCGTTTTGGCTGGTGCCGAACCGAGATTGCAGGCGTGCCCATTCTCTTCGGCCGCACTGGCTATACAGGGGAGGATGGAGGCGAGCTTTTCTTTCCCGCGGATAAAGCCCTTCTTGTCTGGGAACGGCTACTCGAAGGCGGAAAAAGCCTGGGAATCGAAACCAAGGCTATTGGGCTGGCAGCCAGGGATAGCCTGCGGTTCGAGGCTGGAATGCCCCTGCATGGGCATGAGATCAGCCCTTCCATAAACGCCCTGGAAGCCGGATTCAAATGGGCTTGCGATTTTGAAAAGGATTTCTTGGGCAAGGCGGGGCTCTTGGAAATTGTCGCACGGGGCTTGAAGCGAAAGCTCGTGGGGCTGGATGTTAAAGGTGGCGTGCCCAGGGAAGGCTACGAGGTGGCCACTGTGGAGGGCAGGGTAGTGGGCAATTGTGTCGCGGGCATGTTCTGCCCGACGGTGAAAAAATACGCGGCTAATGCGTTTGTGGAGCCTTCCCTGGGCACGCCCGGCACCGCCCTCAAGGTTATTATCCGCGGACAAGCCAAGGATGCCATGGTCGTGAAGCGGCCTCTCTATATTCCCGCCTACAGGCGGACATCATGATGACAAGGAGAATCGAATGAGCGTCGATGCGAAGGCAAGGTATGCCCAGTCCCACGAGTACGCGAGGCTGGAAGGCGATGTAGCGGTAGTGGGAATTTCCGATCATGCTCAGGACGAACTGGGCGATATTGTATTTATCGAACTCAAGGAAGCCGGGAAAAGCCTGGACAAGGGTCAGGTTTTCGGCACTATCGAGTCCGTAAAGGCAGCCAGCGATCTCTACATGCCCGTGCGCGGCAGCATAACGGCGGTGAACGATGCGCTGCAAGCCGACCCAGCTTTGGTCAATCGGGAGCCCTATGGCAAGGGCTGGATGATCAAGATTAAGCCCGCCAACCCCAAGGATCTGGATAGTCTCATGGATTCGGCCGCCTATGCGTCGATGGTGGGGGAGGAATAAAACCGTGCCCTTTATCCCCAACGCCGAGTCAGACCGGACAGAAATGCTCCGGACGATCGGCATCGAAAAGGTGGAGCAGCTCTTCTCCGATGTGCCGGCCAAAAAGCGCTTTCCCAGCCTGAACTTGCCCAAGGGACTTTCTGAGCAGGAAGTGCTCAAGGAAGTCGCGGCCTTGGCCGCCAAGAATAAAGGAGCCGATTCCAGCTCCTGGTTTTTAGGGGCAGGCATCTACAATCATTTCATACCCGCCCTGGTGCCGGCTCTCGCCTCTAGGGGCGAGTTTCTCACCGCCTATACGCCCTACCAGCCCGAAGTTTCCCAAGGTACCCTCCAGGCAATCTTCGAGTATCAGAGCATGGCCGCCCAGCTTTTCGGCGTTTCGGTGGTCAACGCTTCCCATTACGACGGAGCCACCGCCTTGGCCGAAGCCGCCATAATGGCCTGGAAGCTGGATGAAACCCGCAACAAGGTTCTTATCCCCGCCGATCTCCATCCCGAGTATAAGGCAGTGCTTACAAGCTATTTCTCCTCCTTCGAGGCCGAGATAGCGGAATACAAGGGTGCTCCCGAAAGCGCCCGGGTGGACGATAGCTGTGCCTGTCTTATCGCTGGGTATCCATGCTTCTCTGGAGAATTGTATCCCCTCGGCCCGGGGGCGGAAAAAGCCCATGCCGCAGGAGCCCTCTACATTGTCGTAGCCGATCCTCTTATGTGCGCCCTCCTGGAAAGCCCAGGAGCTCAAGGTGCCGATATTGTGGTAGCCGAAGGCCAGAGCCTGGGCAATCCTATGAATTTTGGGGGACCTGGCCTGGGAATGATGGGCGCTACGGAAAAGCTCATGCGAAGAATGCCAGGCCGTATCGTAGGAGAAGCCAAGGATCACGATGGCAGGCGGGGTTTTGTCCTCACTCTCACCGCCAGGGAACAGCACATCAGGCGCGAGAAGGCAGTATCTAATATCTGTTCCAATCAGGGATTGGTCATGCTCCAGTCCTGCATCTACATGGCGGCCCTCGGCGCCCAGGGCATGAAAACCGTGGCATCACTCTGCTATGACAAGGCTCACTACGCCGCATCCCTCATCCAGGGGCTCAAGGGTTTCAAGGTTCTGAACAATGAGTTCTTCAAAGAATTCCTTGTCTCCACCCCAGTGCCGGCCGGACTCATCGCCGAAAAACTTTCCCGGCGCGGGATTGTCCCGGGACTGCCCTTGTCCCGCTATGATGAAAAAAGGGAAAACGAACTCCTGGTCTGCGTTACCGAGATGAACAGTAAAAAGGAAATCGAAGCTCTGGCCGCGGCACTCAAGGAGGCAGCACGATGAACCTGGTCAAGGAACCCCTTGTATTCGAGCTATCTCGACCTGGGCTGGTAGGCTGTGCCCTGCCTGATTCAGATGTGCCTTCCTTTCCCTTGCCTGAAAAGCTCAAGAGGAAAAGCCTGGCCCTGCCCGAATTGGACGAACTCACCGTGGTGCGGCATTTTACCAGACTTTCTCAGAAAAACTTCTCCATAGACACACACTTCTACCCCCTGGGCTCCTGCACGATGAAGTACAACCCCAAGGCCAATGAAGCCGCCGCTTCCTTGGCGGGATGGAAGAACATCCATCCATTATCCGATACCGGCAGCGTGCAGGGGGCCTTGGAGCTGGTCTACAAACTCCAGGAAAACCTAGCCGAGATCGGGGGCTTCGATGCAGTCTCCCTGCAGCCTGCGGCCGGAGCCCACGGGGAGCTGGCCGGTGTTCTCATGATCAGGGACTGCCTAAAAGCCCGGGGACAGGGCTCGCGCAAGAAAATGCTCATCCCCGATTCGGCCCATGGAACCAATCCTGCTTCCTGCACGATGGCGGGCTTCGTAACCCAGACCGTCCCCTCGGGCAAGGACGGCAACATAGATCTCAAGGCCCTGCGTGAGGCTTTGGACGATACGGTGGCCGGAATAATGATCACCAATCCCAACACCCTGGGACTCTTCGAACGGAACATCGCCAAGATCGCGAAGATGGTGCACGAGGCAGGAGGTTTAGTCTATGGTGACGGCGCCAACATGAACGCCCTCACCGGCGTTTTTCAGCCCGGCAAGAGCGGGATCGATGTCATGCATTTCAACCTCCACAAAACCTTTTCCACCCCCCACGGTGGCGGCGGTCCGGGCTCGGGGATGGTGGCGGCGGTCAGGGAACTGGCTCCCTTTCTTCCAGGTCCTATCGCGGGGCGGAAGGGCAGAAAGTATGAATTGCTGATGCCTGAGAAAAGCATTGGACAGCTCAAGGCCTTCTACGGCAATTTCGGCGTATTGGTTCGAGCTTATACCTACATAAGGATGCAGGGAGCCGATGGCCTACGCAGAATTGCCGAGAATTCCGTCCTGAATGCCAACTATCTGCGATCAAAGTTAGAAAAAACATACAAGCTAAAGTACACAAGGCCTTGTATGCATGAATTTGTGGCCATGGGGGATATAGCTCCTGGAATTCGCACACTGGATATAGCCAAACGCCTCATCGATTACGGCTTCCATCCGCCTACAATCTACTTCCCTCTCATAGTGCCCGAAGCCCTGATGATAGAGCCTACGGAAACCGAGAGCAGAAAGACTCTGGATGATTTTGTGGATGCGATGCTTGCGATAGCTGCCGAGTCCCTGGCGAATCCCGAACTCCTCCACGCGGCTCCCACCACTACACCAGTGGGCAGGCTGGATGAGGTGGCTGCGGCCAGGAATCCCGTGCTCTGCTATAGGGGTTAATCAACAACCTCGCAGCAAGCTGCCGAGGTTGTTGGTTCTATAAGGAATTGGATGATATGCGGGTTTCATACCATCACAACACTATTGAAAAGAAAGGTGCAAGCAAAGGGGTATGAAACCCGCCTGCGAATCAACCCCTTTTATCGCCCTTTCCCTGCTTGGAGTAAAGGAAGCGCTTGATTTTCTGGGTAGGTGTCTTTTCGAAGGGCTCGTCCTGGAGCTTGATGTTCTGAATCCTGGAAAATGAGGAGAGCTTGGCATTGGTTTCCTTGCGGATACCTTCCAGCAAATGGGAGATCCGTTTTTCCGCGCTGTCCAAGGCTTGGCCGAGACTGGAAGCCATGGATTTTTCCGCATTGGCTATGGCGTTCCCTACCCGGGAAGATAGTTCTCCCGCCGCGTCCAGTCCATCCTGGATTCTAGCCTCCAGGTTTTCCAGAACCTCGCTTTTTAGGTATACGAAGGCGGTGAGTCCGGCATCGCCTTCCACCACGAGGGACTCCATGACATAGGGCGATTGGTTCAGGACGGCTTCTATCTCTTCGGGATAAATATTCTCCCCCGATGAGCCTAAAATCATGGTTTTAATCCTTCCGCGTACGAAAACACGTTTTTGTTCATCTATAAATCCCAAATCGCCCGTCTTGAACCAACCATCCGGAGTAAAGGTTTCCGCCGTCTTCTCTGGATCCAGGTAATAACCCTTGAAAATATTGTCACCCCTGGCTTGTATCTCTCCTTCGCCGGTGGAGGGGTTGGGATCGGCTATCCTTATCTCCACCCCCTTGAGGGCCGGGCCGGTGGAGCGGATATGCGTTCTCTGAGGCGAACAGCCAGCTAGAAGAGGAGAGCATTCGGTGAGTCCGTATCCGATGGCATAGGGAAAACCAGCCTTCTTGAGGAAGGTTTCTACCTCGGCGGAAAGGGGAGCCCCTCCTACGCCAAAAAAGCGCAGCTTGCCCCCGAATGTTTTCTTGAGTTTGATACCGGCGATTTTAATCAAGAGGGGTTTAAAGAACTTGTTGGCGTACAGTCTCATTCCCTCCAGGGTTGGCTTGATGCTGGAGCGGTAGATTTTTTCAATAACCAGAGGTACGGAGAGCATGATTGTCGGCCTGATTACCTTGAGGGCAGGCAGGAGCACCGTAGCCGAAGGTGGCCTGTCCAGGTAGTGGATGTGCGAACCAGCCAAAAGGGGAATTAAAAACCCTATCGTGAATTCATAGGCGTGGGCGAGAGGCAGTATGGAGAGAAGCCTGTCGGTGCGGTGCAGTACTATGATGGAGCGGCATCCAATGGCATTGGAGAGTACATTTCTATGAGTGAGCATGACTCCCTTGGAACTACCGGTTGTGCCTGAAGTATAGATTATCATGGCCAGATCGTCGGCCTTGGGTTTAGGAATCTTGGGTAAAGCCTGTTGGGCGTGATCGCTCTTCTTGGACTTACTTCCCTTTCTGAGGCTGCCATCCTTGATATCCACCATAAGAATATGGAGGTGTACGGGTTTAAGTTTGGCTTCCAGCTTGTCCGAGCAGATGACTATGACTGCTCCCGAATGCCCGAGGATATTGGCGATCTGTTCGGGATTGAAATCCACGAGAATGGGGACGGCAATTGCCCCTGCGCGGATGATGCCAAAAAATGCCACTCCCCATTGGGGCGAATTCTCTGAAAGTAGGGCTACCCTGTCGCCCGGCAGTACCCCGAGGGAGGAGAGCTTGACAGCCATGGAGGCTGAGAGCTTCCCCAATTCCTCGTAGTTTATGCTGTCGCCACCGAACATGCTTAAGGCCGGCCTGTTGCCGTAATGCAGGGTGCCCTTTTCAATTAATTCCACAAGGGTCATATCTTCAAGCTTGTACATGGCGTCTCCTCTTACCGGCAGAATACAGGCTAATGGCCTTAAATGCTAGTAAGACCTGAGGAGGCCACGGGTTACAAGCCTATGCTAGTCCGAGCCGAAGACGCTTATTGTACCGGTATCTCCTCCTGCGATAAGGAAGGCTCCTTTCACCGAATCTATGGCGGTGGGTTCTTCCCAGCCCTGGGGATCTCCGGCCAGGGGCTGCAGAATTATCCCAGGCTCATGGCTTCCATCTGATTCTATCCCGATAAATTCCAGAGCCGAGCTGCCTGCCACAAGCAGTGTTTCCGCGCCTCCAGCAGGACCGCAGCCGATTGCGAGAAGGCTTGCCCCTTCAGATTCTGGTGCCAGGCCTAGGCTGACACTCAATGAATAGACAGCCTCTGGGATGGGTCTGGAGAAGCACTCGATTTTCTCCTCGTTGCACAGCGCGTAAAAACCATCCCGGGCAAGGGACGCGACAATAGCGCCTGGCTTGTACGGTCCGGGACCCTGGGAAGAGCCCTCTATATAACCCAATTCCTGGAGGCTACCGCCATCATGCAGCAAATAGATCCTGTTGGCATCCGTGGCACTCACGGCCAGGACTCCAGAGGTAGTGCGGCATATGTCCGCGGGTACTGGGCGTACGCTATTTTTCTCGCTAAGTTGCAGGGAGGAGAGGAGCTGTAAATTGCCCGATGCCGTACTGAACGAGAATACTGTTTTAGCCGAGGACGAGATAGCATAGAGCCTGTCGCCCGCAGCCGAGAACTCCAGTGCTTTAATATAGCTCAGCCCATCCAGGGCGCTGCCATCATTGGTCTTGGTGAGGTAGGAACTGTAGGCGAGCTTGCCTTCTTCATTCAGCCATCCCAGCCATAACCAGGAACCAGCCGCAGCAGCGGCAGCCAGGAGGCGCCCATCGTTGGATACAGCAAGCCTGTCCGCCGATTTATAGCCCCCCGCCTGAATTCGATCCCTCCAGAGCCTGAGCCAGGACGCATCGCTGGGCACTGTCTGAAAGCCCGGTACTCCATCCAGGGATGCCCCGTAGGGAGCCGCAAAGGCGTGCAGGGCTGCATCCTCATCCAAATCCGAGGCGATGACTAGACCTGAAGGTGAAGCTGCAATGCTGCGTACTCTTTTCAGTGTGCCGCTACCCTGATTGGCCGCTCCGCCCCGGCACAGAGAGGGAGCGAGGGCCGCCCGGTAGTTATAGACAGCCTTGAGCTTCCAGGGTAGGGCATCCGCGGCGTTGCAATTTCCTAGAAAGAGGGTAGCGGCGCCGCGGCGATGACTCGTCAGGCTCTCCTCCGAATAATCGAATCGGCACATGCTCGTCTCGGCATCGGGGCAGGAAGGGGGGAAGATAAAGGCAGCCTCCGGTATGAAGGAAGAAGCGCTTATGACATGTGCGGCATTGCCGGATTCGCTTCCATTCCTGTGCCAAGTTCGTAGAATTTCCTCTCCCGGCCCAGGGTTTGTTATGGATACTGCCATAGGCAAGGCTGAGGCACCTCTAGCTACCAGGTGCTCCACCGATAGAATAGCCGAATCAAGGGGAGTA
>CAZHSK010000054.1:0-9364 GCA_964535235.1 uncultured Treponema sp.
CCAGGGAAATGATGAATGCGCAGCCCATATCCAACAAAAAGAGGCGCATATGAGGTTTGTAGTAGCTTAAAAAGATTGTCAGCTTACGTTTTGAGGTAAAGGGATTGGGGCTCAAGGATTTTTCCTCCGGAACTTGTTCCGGAATGATACTCCGGCACTGCAAGACTATTCAACCGCTAGAGCGCAATCGCGTCCTGGGTCCCGAGTTCAAATACTCGCAAAGTATCTGCAATTTGCTTTTCAGGATCAGCCGGGGCAGGCCATTCCGTGACATAGCCCAGGCAGGGACAGACGAATCGAGTTTCGCCCTTTAGAATCTGGCGCCGGTAATGGACATGGCCGCAGACCGCCAGCTTCGCCTTATAGCGTTGGGCTAGCTCACCGTATTCGGGACTTCCTAAAAACGCGTTGAAATATTTCCACTGCGGACCGGGATTCTGGACAGTGAATTCTCTGATTTGCACCACATGGGTGACAAAAATAATCTTCTGCGGGGCGGCAGGGGTGCCGAGGCTTACCGCCTTATCGACAGCTTGCATCGCGTTGGCCGCTACATCCATGAAGTTCGCATTGGGCGGCTTGTCGCCAACAATAAGGTTGTGCGACTTTATTTTTTCATTAGCGTTGTCCGACTCATTTTTCACAATAGAGTTGTGCGACTTATATAAAGTATTCGCGTTGGCCGATTCTTGAAGACGTGCCTCAAGGCGCTCCATGAAAAGCTTATGCATGTCAAGTGTCGGTCTATCCCAAATGGACTTGATTTTGTCCTGCCAGGTGCGGCCTCCGTGCTTCATTTTTTGAAATTCAGCCTGGGTAAAAGAAGAATCTCCATAGGCAAAATCGTACCAGCCCAAATCGCCGATCACGGTCCAGTCACCTGGAAGCGCTACGGCCCCGCGGCCTAGGTTGCCCGGATGTTCCAGCAAGGCCTTATAGCTATCCCAAGCCTTACGCCCCGGATAGTTTTCGTTCCAGATATCGTGATTACCCGGCACAAAGAGAACGCGAGCCCCGGATTCAGTCTCCAGCGCCGCGATGGTTTTAAGGGTTAGGGCATAATCCGAGGAAATATCCCCGGCCACAAGAAGAATATCCAGCGTGCGCTTCCGGGATTCCCGGGCGAGGAGGCTCGTCACCACCTCCTCGCCTTTGATCCTGTTCAAATCGACATGGATATCCGAAACTAGCCCTATGCGAACGCCCACCAGCCGCCCCCAGAGCCCTAAGAGGACCCGGTGAGCCTGGGATTCAGGCGCTCGGACAAGGTGTCGCCGATAATGTTGAAGGACAAGACCGTGAAGGCCAGGACCAGGCCGGGATAAATGGCCAGCCAGGGCGCCTGCACCAGATAGTTGCGCGCGTCCTTCAGCATCAAGCCCCAGCTCGCCTCAGGGGGCTGAGTACCTACGCCGAGGTATGACAAAGAGGCTTCGGTGACGATGGAAAGGGCAAAGACGATGGAACACTGCACCACCACCTTGCCCAGGATATTGGGAATAATGTGCTTGAAAACGATCTTGACCACCGGAGTGCCCAGGGCGCGGGCTGCTTCTACGTACCCCTCGCCCTTGATGGCCATCGTCTCCGCCCTGACGAGCCTGGCAAACACGGGGCTGGAGATAATGCCCAGAGCGAGCATTACCTGTACCAGCCCATACCCTAAGAAGGACACCACCGTTATCGCCAGGAGTATCGTCGGGAAAGAAAGTATGGAATCCATGAACAGCATGAGAATGCTGTCCAGATTACGCGAGCCCAGGCCCGCCAGGAGCCCTATCGTGCCGCCCAAGAAAAGGGCGATGGAAACCGTGACTATGCCCACGATGAGGGCCGACCTTGATCCGTAGATAATCCTCGAAAGCACATCCCTGCCGTAGTTGTCGGTGCCCAGGAGATTTTCCAGCGTAGGCGCCTTGAAGCGCTTGGTCAGAAACTGCTCCGTGGGATTGTAGGGAGCCACCAGGGGCGCGGCTAAGGCCGCACCCACCAGTACCAGCAGAAAGAGGACAGCCAGGGAGAAGAGGATCTTCTGCGACTTACGGGCCACTATCATATTACTTCAACTCTGTCCATCTGAAATCGAAGGTGTCGATATTCGGGGTCATCCTGAAATCCACCACGTTCGATCTGGTAGCGCCATAGCGGAAGGAGGTTCCCAGGTAGAAATGGGGAAGTTCCTTAGCCATGGTATCCAGCACCTCGGTGTAGAGCTTCTTGCGCTCGGCGAAGTCGGAAATGGTCACGGCTTTCTTGATCTTGTCCAGCACCGGAGCGTTCATCCATTTGACGTACTTGCCGCCACCATAGCCAGCCAGGGTGCCGTCGGGGTCGAGCTTGCCAGTGTGGCTGATGACGGTGAGGTCATAGTTGCCGCCGGTATAGACCGAGGAGAGCCATGTGGACCAGTCCACCAACTGCAGCTTCACATTCATGCCCACTTTTTCCAGCATCTGCTGATACAGCTCGGCGGCCTTAACGTGCAGGGGATAGTTCTGGGGCACGGCAATGGTGAATTCCTTGTTACCTACGCCGGCATCCTTTAAAAGCTGCTTGGCCTTTTCGGGATTGTAAGTATAGTAGGGGAAGTCAGTGTAGTAGGCATTGCCGGTATCCATGAAGGTATGGCCCACTTTTCCGCCGCCATAGGCCACATCCATGACAACCTGCTTGTCGATAGCGTGGGAAATAGCCTGGCGTACCCTGAGATCGTTCAAGGGCGCCCTGGAGTTGTTGATGCCCATGACCATGATGAGGGAGGTCAGCTCTTTCTTTATGACGACCTTGTTGTTGCCCTCGAATACGGGAAGGTCTTCGGGATCCACGAACTCTACCGCCTCGATGGCGCCGGAAAGAAGACCCTGCACCTGCACGGCCCTTTCGGGGATGATATTAAATTCCACCGCAAGAAGCTTAGGCAGTCCCTTCATCCAGTAGGAATCGTTCCTGGCCATGGTGATCTTGTTGTCCCTCACCCACTTTTCGAACTTAAAGGGGCCGGTGCCCACGGGCTCAGAGGCGAAGTTATGCCCGGTAGCGATGAGTCCGGAGGGGAGAATAGCGCCCCAGCCCGAAGCCAAGCTGGCCAAGAGGGGGGTATAGGGCGAACTCAGGGTGAAAATAACCGTGTAATCGTCGGGAGTCTCGATATTCGCGATAACCGCGAACTCGCTAGCCTTGGGCGATGCGGTTTCTTTGGCCTTGATGCGCTCGAAGGTGGCCTTGACGTCCTTGGCACCAAACTTCTGGCCATTATGGAACACCACATCCTTGCGGAGCTTGAAGGTCCAGGTCTTGCTGTCCGCCGAGGCTGTCCAGCTCTCCGCGAGGGCGGGAACCAGATTGCCCTTTGTATCAGGCTCGATCAGGGTGTCATAGAAGCTTTTAAGTACCTGGAAGGTCAGGGTTCCCGAGGTCTTGTGGGGATCTAGAGTATCCGGATTTCCCGACAGACCGAAGTTGAGGATACCCTTGCCCTGGGCGAAGGCGCTGCTGGTGGCGAATACCAGCGCCAGAACGAGCAGGCTAAGGATGATTCTTTTCTTCATCGCGCTCTCCTTTTTTACCGACCCAAAGTCGCGGTCGGTCATACTTTGTGACAGGACACTTTGTGTCCCGAGGGCACGACGTGCCCTGTCTCGATATCTCGCAGTGAAGGGGCCGACGAGACACACTCGCCGTCCCCGAGGGGACAGAAGGGATAGTAGGGGCAGGCCTTCCCGCCTTGGGCTTCTTTTTGCCGCGAAGCTACGCGGGCAGTCATGGTTTCCACAGATTCTTCGTCGGCGCTCATGTCCTCGGCACCACTTCGCTGGGCTCCGCCGGGGATGGAGGCTAGAAGCCTACGGGTGTAGGGATGCCTCGGCGATGAAACCAGGAGTTCCGAGGGAGCTTCTTCAACGATCCTTCCCTTGAACATAACTCCTATAGTGTCGCACATGTACGACACGAGGTTAAGATCGTGTGAGATGAACATGTAGGTTAGGGAGAACTCTTTTTTCAGGTCTGAGAGCAAATTGATGATTTGGGCTTGAATCGAAACATCGAGATTGGATACCGGCTCGTCCAGGACAATAAAATCGGGCTCCATAGTAAGGGCTCTGGCTACGACGATACGCTGCTTCTGACCGCCTGAGAACTCATGGGGATAGCGATTCCGATAGGAATAACTGATGCCCACCAGTTCCAAAAGCTCCTTGATGCGCTTGACCCGGTCGGCTTCGGGCACCTTCCGATTGATAAGCCCTTCGGACATGGAGTCGTGAATGCTCATCTTGGGGTTGAGGGCCGAGTTGGGATCCTGGAACACGATCTGCATCCGCTTGCGGAATCCCCTGAGCTCCTTGCGGTTCAGGGCCCCCAGTTCTGTGCCGTCGAAGAAAATCTTGCCAGAACTGGGCGGATCCAGAAAGAGGAGAGACCGGGCAAAACTGGTCTTGCCGCAGCCCGATTCCCCCACCAGCCCGTAACTGCCGGTCTTCTTAATGGAGAGAGATATTCCGTCCACGGCCTTGAATCCCCGGGATGCCCCGCCGATTCCCCGGCCGCGGTAGATTTTAACGATATCCTTGCACTCTATCAAATTTTCCATGACTCACCTGCGTGGTGGCACGCCGCCTGGTGCCCGTTTTCCTGTTCCTTCAATTCCGGATTCTCGGTTCTGCAGCGTTCGTCCGCCAAAGGACAGCGCGGATGGAAGGCGCAGCCTGAGGGCGTGGCGTCCGCATCGGGTACACGGCCGGGAATCGTCGCCAGGCGCTGACCCCGCCTACGGGCATCGGGAATCGAAAGCATTAAAAGCTTCGTGTAGGGGTGGAGGGGATTGTCGAACAGCCTTCCCTTTGTCGAACTCTCCACGATCCTGCCTGCGTAGATCACCGACACCCTGTCGGCTACTTCCTTGACCACGCCGAGGTCGTGTGAAATGAAGAGAACGCCCATACCCAGGAGGTCTTTCAGCTTTTTTATCAGTCTGAGAATCTGCAGCTGGAGCGTGACGTCCAGGGCTGTGGTGGGTTCATCGGCTATGAGGAATTGGGGATTGCAGGAGATAGCTATGGCTATCATAGCCCGCTGTTTCATGCCCCCGGAAAGCTCGTGGGGATAAGAATCCAGAACGCGTCCATCCTTACCCAAACCCACCAGGCCTAAAAGCTCCTTGGCTCTCTCACGAGCCTGCTCCTTACTCATTTTGAGGTGAAGTTTCAGCATTTCGGTGATCTGCTCCCCAATCTTGAAGGCGGGGTTCAGATACTTTGAAGGCTCCTGGAAGACCATGGCGATCTTCCTGCCCCGGTAGCTCCGCATTTCGGCCTGACTGAGGGCGAGGAGGTCCACCCCATCGAAGAGTATGCGCCCGGATGTGTATTTCCCGGGCGGCGAAGGCAAAAGTCCTATGATGCAGGTGGAGGTGACAGTCTTGCCGGAGCCGGATTCACCCACCAGGCCGTGGATTTCCTCCCGGTAGAACGACAGGTCGATGCCCCGCAGGGCATGGGCTTCCATTGCCCCATGGGTAAAACAAACCCCAAGGTTTTCTACTTTCAGCAGCTCTTGATTTTCAGCCATCATTCGACCCTTATCTTGGGATTGACAACGCTGTAAAGGATGTCGGCCAGGAAGTTGATCATCGAGAAGACGATGGCCACGAACACCACGCCGCCCTGGATGAGAGTGAAATCCCGCTGGTAAATGCCGAAGAGGAAGAGCCTGCCCAAGCCCGGAAGCGAGAATACCTGCTCGATGATGATAGCGCCGCCCAGCATGTAGCCCAGCTCGATTCCGGTGATGGTGATGACCGGTAAAAGGGCGTTCTTGAGGGCATGCTTATACTTGACCATTGTCTCGGTAAGCCCCTTGGCCCTGGCGGTTATGACATACTCTTTGGACAGTTCTTCCACCATGGATGCCCGGGCCAGGCGGAGTATTACCGCAGCTCTTCCAAAGCCCAGGGACAGGGCGGGAAGAATATAGTGGGCGAAGGATTCGGATCCGAAGAGGGGGAAAATGGGTATCTTGACCGCGAATAGGAGCAGTAGCACCATGCCGAGCCAGAAGCTCGGAATAGCCATGCCTGCCTGGGAGAATACCAGGCCGAAGTAATCCCACATCGACCATCGTTTTACCGCCGACATCACTCCCAAGGGTATGGCTACCAGAATTCCTATGGCGATGCCCATGAGGGCTAGGGTGAGGGTGAGGGGGAAGCGCTCGAATATGAGTTTGGTCACCGGCTCGCCAGAGATCATCGAGTTGCCGAAATCGAACCTGATAATTGAATACAGCCAGCCCAGGTACTGCATGGGCAGGGAGCGGTCTGTGCCCAGTTTTTCGCGGATAATCTGAATGTCCTCGGCCGTGGCATCCACGCCTGCTATTATGAGGGCCGGGTCGCCGGGGATGATTCGTATCACAAAGAATATGAGGGTGGAAATTATAAAGACCGTGAGGAGGAGCCTGAAAAAGCGTTTGGCGAAAAATCTAAGTAGATCCATCAGTTGTCACGCCCTCCAAAGTGAATTCTAGCATAAACAAGGCAGTATCGCATCAAAATTATATCTCCAGCCGCAGTCCACGCTGCGCTAATAGGGTTTCTCCGCCAAAGGCGGCCTTGGCCTGGTCCAGAAGATCGTTGTGCACGCCCCAGTGGGGCAGGTGGGTGGCGATAAGCTTGCCTACTCCTGCGGCCAAGGCCAGCTCTCCGGCCTCGCCTGCGCTCATGTGGCCAGGGATTTTACCCTTATACAGATCGTAAAGACTCGTTTCGCAGAGCAGAACGTCAGCCGACTCGGTAAAGGGCACCAGTTCCCAGCAGGCTTCGGTATCCCCAGTGTACACCAGGGATGAGGAACCGCAGTCTACTCGTATGGCGTAGTTGGGGTCGGGATGGTTGGTAGGCATGAAGCTGAACCTGAAAGGGCCGATTGCGAGGCTCGTGGTTCGGTCGTAGGTGTGCCCGATGGCATAGTTCTTATATGTAAGCCGTTCCAGATCGGGCGCTTGACTGTGGCCGTAGACCTGCAGCGGCTGGCTGCGCTTGCCCAGATCCATATCTATTCTGGCCGCATACTGCAGACAGCCTAAATCGGCGATATGGTCGGCGTGATAATGGCTCAAGACCACCGCATCGATATCCTCCAAGGGAATATGCTCCTGGAGAACCGATAAGGCACCCGAACCGCAGTCCAGAATCACCGCGCACTCATCGGCCTGGAGCAGATAGCAGGAACTAGCCTCGCCTTTGCTGGGATAGGCTCCCCAGTGCCCCACGATGGTGAGAGAAAACTCGCTCATCTGCTCTCCTTGTCCAAATAGGGCAGAAGTCCAGTAACGTCCTTTATAAGTATGGAAGGATCTAATTCCTCGACGCCGAAGCTGTCAAAACGGTTAATGATACGGTAGTCCATGCCCACGCTTTTCGCGCCAACTGCGTCGTCGTAGTAATTATCTCCCACATAGAGGCATTCCGAGGCTTTGACGCCCGCCTCCTGCAGGGCTATATCAAAAATTGCCTTGTTGGGTTTGGTAACCCCGACTTCGCTGGAAATAATCGTTGTTTCAAAGAAATCTAGAAGTCCCAGCTTGGCGAGAATTGGCTTGGCGCTGGGATCCCAATTGGAGATCACGCCCAGCTTAAGGCCCCGACGCCGAAGCTCTTCCAGCAAACCTGGCACGAAGGGATAGGCTAGCCACTGCAGCCTTTCTTCCTTCCATGCCTTAAGCCATAGCTCCAGAAAGCTAGGCAGGTCGTTATCCAAGCCCAGGTATTCGCAGAGCTGGCCGAAATATAGGGGCATGAATTTTTTTGCCGACTGGCCCAGGAGACCCGGGTATTCCCGCATAAAACGCTTATCCATGAAATGGAAAGCGCGGTCGATCTCGGTCTCGGTACGGCGTAAGCCCCTGCTTTTAAGCAATTCGTCGAACAGCTTCTCCCTCTCGTTATAGAGCAGGGTATACCCCAGGTCAAACCATATGAAACGAACAGACACTTAATGAACTCCAGAAAATGATAGATAATGTTTCGCTTTTAAAGGGTGCAGGCGATAGAGCACCACCCAGCGACCCATAAAGGCCATTATACGGACATCACTCCTCAAGTCAACCAAATTTTCAAGGTTTTTATACGCTTGAATTCGGTATTTTTTTCTCCATTGCTCCTGATACGATCACTTTTTTGTTACTGAGGAACCTTCACAGTAATAAAAAATCTGATAGCACGACAGCATCTTTATAGAGTACCATTAAATGTTTTTACAATTAAGTGTCGGCCAACGCGATAGTAACGTTGGCCGATATTGTAATGTTTAATTGAGCTTTCTAATTCTTATTTCTATTTCTTTGTCTTTTTCAAGAAGGGACAGAAGCTTCGTTGTATCTGTGTTTCCGAAATGGTAGGGGTAGAGAATCTTGGGTTTTATGCGCCTGGCCGCACCGGCTGCTTGCTCGGGCAGCATGGTGTAGGGCTGGTTCATGGGGAGGAAGGCTATATCGACATGCCCAAGTCCATCCATCTCGGGAATGTCTTCGGTGTCGCCCGCCACGTAGAGAGAAAGCCCCGCGAAGCTAAGCACGTAGCCGTTATCGCCTCTTTCCATGGGGTGAAAGTGCGTCCGCCCCTCGCTGATATTGTAAGCGGGCACGGCCTTAATCGACATATCGACTGCCCATTGGGGCAGGACAACAGTCATGGTTTCTGAGGTTCCGAGGGCTTCCCCAAAACCCAGCTTTTCCCTGGCGGGTTTGGATAGAATTAACCTCGTGCCAGGCTTGCTTAAGGTTTTTATGACCGACCTATCCAAATGATCCGCATGCTCATGGGTTACGAGAATCAGATCGGCCTTGGGATAGTGCGTAAAATTGCCCTGATCGCTTACTGGATCTATATACACAACAAAATCGCCCAACGCTATGACAAGCGAACCATGACCCAGAAAATAAATATCGAAACTGCCAGCGTCAGTGGTGAAGGTATCGAATTCCTTGTCATGGAAAGACATTGCTGTATGAGCAGTTGCCATATCTCCTCCTTGGGGAAAACGGAGTGTGCTTAAAGGATAGCGGTACCGGCACATTCTCGTCAACCTTGATAAAGTCCTGCCGTATATGGAAATTCTGCGCCATTGTTGCCACATCGCTCTTGCCCTGTACCCAGACCGGCGCAGCCCTCCCGTTGGCGACCAAGCCGATTTCTGATACCCTTGTCTCCCATGGATACGAAAGATAAGGTCGAGCTGGGATCCAGGGCCGCCGCGGCCTTTTTGGGCATTTCCGGCGAAACCAAAAACAAGGCTTTGGCAGCTATAAGTAGGAAATTGAGTGAGTCCAGGTCGGCAATAGAAGCCGCCAACGACAGAGATGTGGC
>CAZHSK010000055.1:0-1254 GCA_964535235.1 uncultured Treponema sp.
AAAAAAAACGGGAAGACCTCGTCCGGCATCTTCAGAAAATGATTCTCGATCCCAGCGTTTTTAGCCATGGGAAACTGCCTCCCGAGCGGGAATTAGCCACTTCCCTGGGGGTGAGCAGGGCTCTGTTGCGCGAAGCCATCATCACTTTGGAAGCGCTCGGATATATTGAAATTCGCGAAAGGCAAGGAGCCTACATTAAGGCGCCAGAGTCGGCAGATTTCTCAGCCAGCATGAAGTATGCCACCTTTTGGCCCGGCGATTTGCTGATAAACCTGATGGAGATGCGGCTACTCATCGAACCACCTATCGCCGGACAGGCAGCCCTTCGCCGAACCGAGGAGGACCTATCCCGCATGCGTACATGCGTAGCCCAGCTCGCCGCGGTCCAGAATAACCCCGATAGAGGATCTTCCACCGGAGCCCAATGGGACTCCATGCTTCATATGCTCGTCGTGGAGGCAGCTAAAAATCCCCTTCTCACCCGCCTCTATGAAGGCATGCGCTCTATTATGGATAACTATATTACCATCAGCCGTCTTAGACTCCTGGCACTAGATACGTGGCCGCTGAAAATATTAAGCGAGCATACCGCCCTGGTTGAAGCCATCGCTGCCCGAGACGCGGAGAAAGCCTTTGAAGCCCAAAGGCTCCATCTTTCCGGCGCATTGGAGAAGTTGCGCGATATTTCAAATGCAAAAGGTTCCGACTTTAAAGCCGACAAGAACCTTTTGTAAAGAATAGTAAGATTATGGATATCATAGCGATCAAGAATTCATTGCTCGATACAGTGCAATTCGACTTCTCCAGATCCGGCGGTCCTGGCGGGCAGAATGTCAACAAACTCAACACAAAAGTAACAGCCAGGCTCGACTTGAAAAGCGTAGAAGGCCTGAGCGAAGCCGAAAGGCGGCGCGTTGCGGAAAAACTCATCAATCGCTTGGATTCCGAAGGCTTTTTATCCATCCAGGTTCAGGACGAACGCAGCCAATGGGCCAACAGAACCAGGGCGCTTGAGCGCCTCTTCGACCTTATAACAAACGCGGCGAAACGCACTCCGCCGCGCATACCCACAAAGCCGGGAAAAGCCGCCAAGGAACGCCGCCTGGCGACGAAAAAAGCACATAGCGCCGCCAAACGGGAAAGAAACAAACCCTTCCCGGACTAAGCCGCGCCAACCGTGGCGTCAGGGTGTCGCGCCGGCTGGCCCCTCGGCCGCCGGCGCGGCAACGCGCGGGGCACGTCACAATAATTGCC
>CAZHSK010000055.1:1264-9200 GCA_964535235.1 uncultured Treponema sp.
ACCCCTCCCGTGCGTCCCCCCGCCACCCGGGGGCTGCGGGGTGGCCCCCGGCCCCCCCCGGCGCCTGCGGGCGCCACAACTCTCGGGGCACTTCACAATAATTGCCCCACAAGCCTTCTCAGCCTCCTACGGCGATGTCAACGCTGGGGCGCATGGATGAAGCAGTAGCCAAAGCCTTGTGCACCGGGTGCTCCAGGAATTTTTTCCACAGTGCTTCATTCTCGCCCTTACCCTCAGCCCAGAGGGGAACCGACTGCTGCATGTAGAGGTAATCGTAGCGAGGCGCCCACTTGCGGCTTCCCAGCCGCGCGGTGATGGAGCAGTTGTCCACCATGAAGGATACGCCCTTGTAGTGCATGAAGGGATTCAAAGAATCCACCGCCTCGATCACCGACTCGTTTACGATCTCGGAATAAGCGTGGCCCATTTCCTCCAGCAGATCCACCTGGGCTACCATGGCAGCCACATAGACGCCAGCGGTAAAAGGATCCAGGGGTGTGGGTGTCGAAGTACGCGCTGCCCTCACCTTTTCGCCTACCTTCCACATATAGCTTTCATCGATCTTGCCCATGGGGATTTTCTTCATTCTGTCGGCGGCCAGTAACACCGAGCGGATCTCATTGCCCGAGGCTACTTCCTGGTAGATCTCGTAATGGGTTTCGTAGCTGGGCCAGTATGCGGCTCCATATGCTTGGCGGAATACCTTCTTGCCCTCTTCGGAAAGGGACTCGTAGACACCCAAAAAGCCTTTGCGGCTCAAGGTCTTGGTAATGGGACCGGTGAGGCTTTCGGTAGATCGCACAAAGGCTTCTTCCGGTGTTGCGCCCTGATTCTGGTAATGGCGGAACAGGAATTCGACGATGGCGTGGACACCACCTAATAACACAGCCCTTTCGCCGAAAATATCGGACTTGTACTCCTGCTCAAGGGTAGTCTTGAAGGTAAATGGAGCGCCCAAGGCCACCGACCATGCCAGGGCGTAATCGGTCGCCTTGCCGTTCACGTCCTGCTCCACCGCGAAGCTGTTGTTGATTCCCGCCCCGTTCACCGACTTGCCCTGCACATAGAGCTTGCGTACCGAGGGTCCCATGCCCTTTGGACATACGCCGATAACATTGATGTTTTTGGGGAAGTAATCGCCGTTGATCTTGAGCACGCCCAACAAAAATCCATGGGAAAACCCCAGGGTCGCGCCGGGCTTGAGGGCCTTGAAAAGCTCAGGATAAAGCTCGGCCTGGGCGGCATCGGAAATTAGCACCAACACAAGATCTGATTCGCCGGCGACGGCCATCATCTCGCCCAAAGTCCCATTTGCCTCGGTGAAGCCCACTGCCTGGGCGGCCTTCCACGAGGCGGAGGAGGGGCGCAGGCCCACTTTTACCTTGATAGCGGTGCCTTCAAGCGATTCCCGCAGGTTTTGCGCCTGGGCCGGTCCCTGGCTTCCCCATCCCAGCACGCCGATTTGCTTTACCCCCTCAAAAGCCTTGGGTAGAAGGTGAAAAAGATCTCTTCCGCCCCGCACTACCATCTCCTGATGAGGCCCTAACCACACGGTCTCGCTTTTGAATACCTTGGATTCAAAACTGTTTCGCATCTGCACCCTCCGTTTTGTTTCTATACGCTCCGGATAAACGAAGAGGCCGTCCTTCCCGAAGGAAGGACGGCCTCTGTCTCGCCGTATGACGTCCGCTTTGGCGGCAGTCTACACTTCCTCCACACCCCCATCGGGGATAATAATCGAGGAAATGATAATAATGATGCCGGCCATAGCGCTTCGTTTCATTGTTTGCAGAGTATTGAACAGCCTAAACAGGGCTGTCAAGTCTAATCTTTAGACTTTTTCAATTTTTATTCAATTTTTTGACAATTTTAGAGTATTTGTGAAAATCGCTCTTGACAACTGAAAGCAGATATACTTAACTCACGACCATCATGGTAGTCAGCGCCCGTAACGGCATCATTATTATTTCCTCCATTATTATTACCCACGGGGTGATGAAGGAAGAATAATAGCCGGTCGCGAGGCGACTAATAGGCCGTTCTTCCTTCGGGAAGGACGGCCTTTTTTTATCTGCTGGTGGGCTATGGGTACTAGGCTAAATAGGCCTTCCCTGGCCGCGGAACGAAAGGAGCCGTATTTTGGAGAGAACCGGAGCGCAGATGATCGTCGAAGCCTTGAGGCTGGAAAAAGTGGATACCGTATTCGGCTATCCCGGAGGGGCGGTCATTCCCATTTTTGATGCACTCTACGACGCCAAAGATATAAGAGTAATCCTGACACGGCACGAACAAGCCGCGGTCCATGCAGCAGACGGCTACGCTCGAGCTACAGGGAAAGTGGGCGTTTGTATCGCCACCAGCGGACCCGGTGCCACCAACACGGTAACCGGCTTGGCTACTGCTCGTTTTGATTCTGTACCCTTAGTTTGCATAACCGGCCAGGTGAGCCGCGCATTGATCGGCAACGATGCTTTTCAGGAAGCCGATACCATTGGCATAACCCAGCCAGTAACCAAACATAACTATCTGGTCACAAAGCGCGAAACCCTGGCCGAGATTATGCGCAAGTCCTTTTTTCTCGCCGCCGCCGGCAGGCCAGGCCCCATCGTGGTGGATGTGCCTAAGGATGTCCAGAACGAAACATACGAAGACTCCTACCCTGCGGAAGTCACGATCAGAGGTTATAAACCGGCGGGGAACCCCAAGCCTGAATTGTTGCGCGAGCTCGCAGAGGCTATGAAGGCAGCCAAGCGCCCTCTGTTTTTTTTAGGCGGCGGCCTCGTCATCGCCAATGCTACTCAAGATTTCCGGAGGCTCTTGGATGCCACCGGTTTTCCCTTTGTCACCTCCCTCATGGGCATAGGTGTGGTGGACTCCCGGCATCCACGTAATCTGGGAATGCTGGGTATGCATGGATCGGTAAGCGCCAACAAGGCTTTAAGCTCCTGCGATCTGCTGGTAGGCTTGGGCGTACGCTTCGACGACCGCGCCACCGGCGAACTCAGCCGCTTCGCTCCCATGGCCATCAAAGCTCATATAGACATCGATCCTTCCTCCATAGGAAGAAACCTGGAAGTCGACATCCCCATAGTCGGTGAACTTGCGTCCGTCCTCGATGCGCTCCGCGCACAGCTTCCGGCCGCGCCCGATAACAGGACCTTAAGCCCCTGGCTCGAGGAAGTTGAAGGTTATCGGGCGCTGGAAAAAGAGCTAGCCCGAAACGAACAAAAAGGCGAAGAAGGCTTGCCCAGCCCCAGGGAAATACTAGAGACGGTAAGCCGCTTATTCCCCGATTCGGTAGTTACGACAGAAGTAGGGCAGAATCAGATGTGGGCTGCCCAGTATCTGTCCTTTTCCGCTCCCAGGCGTTGGCTGACATCCGGCGGCCTGGGCACTATGGGTTACGGCTTTCCTGCAGGCTTAGGCGCCCAGGCCGCCCACTCGGGTAAGCCCGTTGTCGTTATTGCCGGCGATGGTTCCTTCCAGATGAACATTCAGGAATTGGCTACCTGCGTACAGGAAAGCCTGCCAGTCATCGTGCTTATTCTCAACAACGGATACCTAGGTATGGTGCGTCAATGGCAGGAACTCTTCTACCGACGTCGATATTCATCAACTTGCATGCAAACCCAATCGGGTTGCGGCAGAAACTGCAGCAATCCAGGTGAGCATTGTCCGCCCTATGCTCCCGATTTCGCCGGCATAGCAAACGCTTACGGCGCTCTAGGATACAAGGTCGATACACTGGAAGACCTGCAAAAAGCCCTTACCAGTGCAGGCAAATCGAGAAGGCCTGCGGTTATTGATTGCCGCATTTCCCGAGAAGCCAACGTCTGGCCGATAGTCGCCCCCGGAAAGGGAAACGACCAGATGCTTTATGAGAATGTGAGCGTATAACGTGCAAGAGGAGGAATTTATGACCCATACAGTATCGCTATTGGTTGAAAATCACGAAGGCGTGCTCTCCCGCATAGCCAGGCTTTTCGACGGCCGCGGCTACAGGCTGGAAAGCCTGACAACAAAGCCAAATGCAGAGCAAGACACAAATCGCATAACGCTTGTCGTTTCAGGAGCGCACAACGCCTTGGAAAAAGTTGAAAAGCAGCTCGAAAAGTTCATCGATGTGATCACTCTTGAGGTGCGTTACGATAGCGCTGTAATGTAAGGGCACTGCTTAAAAGCTCTATTCCTTCGTTTCAAATTGACTGTTGTAGAGTGCTGAATAAAATCCATTCTTGTGTAACAGAGCTTCATGAGTGCCCTGCTCCACGATATCGCCTGAGTCCATGACCAGGATTAGATCGGCGTCGCGTATCGTGGAGAGCCTGTGGGCTATGATGAAGCTGGTCCTCCCCTTCATAAGATTAGCCATGGCCTTCTGTATCAGCACTTCGGTATGGGTATCCACGGAACTGGTGGCCTCATCCAGAATAAGCAAGGGTGGATCGGCCAAAATAGCCCGGGCTATGGTCAATAACTGTTTCTGCCCCTGGGAGATATTGCTCGTCTCTTCGTTCAGCACCGTATTGTAGCCCTCGGGGAAGGCCCTGATAAAATGGTCAGCGTGGGCGGCGCCAGCGGCGGCGTAGACTTCTTCTTCGCTGGCCTCTTCCCTTCCATAGCGGATGTTATCCATGATCGTGCCGGAAAAAAGCCAGGTGTCCTGGAGCACCATGCCGAAAAGCCTGCGCAAGCCCTGTCGCGGGTACGCCTGGATATTTTTGCCGTCCAAGGCGATTTCGCCTGAGTCCACATCGTAAAAGCGCATGAGAAGCTTAACCATGGTGGTCTTGCCTGCCCCCGTGGGTCCCACGATGGCGACTCGCATTCCCGGGCGGATGTGGGCGGAGAACGAATGGATTACAGGAAGATCCTGGGAATAGCCAAACTTCACGTCCCGGAATTCGATAGCGCCTTCCACTTCGCGTTGCGCGGCGTCGGACAGCGCTTGGGGCTTTTCCTCTTCTTCCTCCAAAAAGGCGAAAACCCGCTCGGCGGATGCGGCGGTCTGCTGGAGCACGTTGGAAATATTGGCGATCTGGGACATGGGCTGGGTGAAGGAGCGGATGTACTGGATAAAGGCTTGCACATCGCCCAGAGCTATCATCTTGGACGCGGCCAGGTAGCCGCCTGTGATCACAACGCCCACGTAGCCCAAGTTGCCCACGAAATTCATCACTGGCATCATGATTGAAGATAGAAACTGGGACTTCCATGCCGAATGATATAGAGTATCGTTGAGCGAATCGAAGGCAGCCTGGTTCTTGGCCTCGCCATTGAAGGCCTTTACCACGCCGTGGCTTGAGAATATTTCTTCTATATGCCCATTCACATGCCCCAGATATTCCTGCTGACGGCTGTAGTATTTCTGGGATTTTCCCACCACGAAGCGAATAATCCCCAGCGAAACGGGAACCATCACGAAGGCGACCAACGTCATCTGCCAGCTGATACTGAGCATCATCACGAAGGCGCCTAAAATTCCCACAACGGAGATGATCATCTGGGAAAGACTCTGGTTCAATGTCTGGTTGACCGTGTCAACATCGTTGGTCATTCTCGAGAGCACTTCGCCATGACTCGTCTTGTCGAAAAAGCGCAGAGGCATACGGTTTATCTTGGCCTGGAGGTCCCGCCTGAAGCGCAGGGTCAATTTGGCCGAGACCCCCGCCATGATCCAGCCTTGGAGATAGGACAACAAGGTCGACACGAGGTAGAGTGCCAGAACCGATTTAAGAATGCTCGCCAGGGCGCCGAAATCAATGCCCGGTCCGCCGCGCATACTCGACATGAGACCCTTTGCCATGGTAGTCGTCGCTTTTCCCAGAATTTTTGGCCCGAAGATGGAAAACACCGTCGAGGCCCCGGCCAAAAGGATCACGATGCCCACTTGGTATTTATACGCTCCCATGTAATTGAGGAGCTTTTTCATCGTCCCAGAAAAATCCTTTGGCTTTTCACCCTTGAGCATCGCGTGCGGCCCGCCTCGGCCAATGGCGGCCCCAGGGCGCAGAGGCCTGGCCATCGGAGAAGCGGCATTAAGCCCGCCCTTGAGCTGTGATGCGCCATTATCGGCCTTTTTCCCAAGCGCGTTCACACTAGTTCCTCCGCACTCAGCTGGGACAGGGCTATATCCCTGTACACCTCGCAGGTTTCCATCAGCTCGGCATGGCGCCCCTTGCCTACCATCTTGCCTTCGTCCAGCACGATGATCTGATCGGCCCCCTTTATGGTAGCCACCCGCTGGGTGACAAGAATGACTGTGCTATCGGAAAGCTTATCCGCCAGGGCGGTCCTGAGTTTTTTGTCCGTGGTGAAGTCCAGGGCAGAAAAACTGTCGTCGAATATGAACACTGGTCCCTTTTTCATCAGCGCCCTGGCTATGGTGAGGCGCTGGCGCTGGCCGCCTGAAAGATTCGCCCCACCCTGCGAAACCGGCGCGAAAATCCCCTCGGGTAGCGTCTTCACGAACTCCTTCGCCTGGGCGATTTCCAAAGCCCGGTCCAGGTCTTCCCCGCCTGCGTCTTCCCTGGCGTAGCGCAGGTTACTCTCTACGGTGCCGGAGAAGAGCGAAGCTTTCTGGGGCACGAAGCCGATACGTTCGCGCAAGGCCTTCTGCCCCACCGTGCGCACATCTACCCCATCGATGCTCACCGAGCCTTCGGTGACGTCGTAAAACCTGGGGACGAGGCTCACCAACGTGGATTTTCCCGCGCCCGTGGTGCCCAAAATAGCAGTAACCTGACCCGGCTGGGCGACAAAGTCTATTTTGTGCAATACATCCTCACTGGAGCCGGGATAGTGGAAACTCACCTTGTCGAAGCGCACAACGCCTTTTACCTTCTCGGGAAAGACCACAGGCGTTGTCGGATCAATGATGCTCGCCTCGGTAGCCAGTACTTGATGAATCCTCTCGGCGGAAATGGATGCCCGGGGAATAATGATGAACATCATGGACATCATCATGAAGGAAAAGAAAATCTGCATCGAGTACTGCATGAAGGCCATCATGTCGCCGATCTGTATCTGGGCTTGGGCAATTTCCTTAGCTCCAACCCAGACTATGAGAATGGAAATTCCATTCATGATGAGGGTAATGAGAGGCATCATGAGTGCCATGATCCTTGCTACGAAGAGCATGATCCCGGTGAGTTCAGCATTGACCGCGCCGAAACGCGCTTCTTCCTTCTTTTCTGAGGCGAAGGCCCTGATTACCATTATCCCGGTCAGGTTTTCCCTGAGAACCAGGTTGAGTTTGTCTACCAACGCCTGAATTTTCTTGAACCTGGGCAGGGCGATGGAGAAGGCCGTCAGTACAATGGCTAGGAGGATGCTCACTGCCAGGGCGATGATCCACCACATGGCCGAGGCCTTGGACGTAGCTCTGATTATCCCCCCTATACCGATTATGGGAGCGAAGAACAACATCCGCATGGCCATGTTGCTGACCATTTGGATTTGAGTAATATCGTTGGTGGAGCGAGTTATGAGGGACGCGGTGGAAAACTTGTCCATCTCGGCGGATGAAAAGTCCTGAACCTTGGAAAATACAGCCCTGCGCAAATCCCTGGCCACCCCGGAGGCCGTCCGGGATCCAAAGTAACCCACCGCGACAGTGGCAAGCACTGCCAGCAGGGTAAGAGCGAGCATTATGCCGCCCATCTTGAGAATGTACGCCGTTTGCCCCTGCCCCTCTCCTCCCCTCATTATGCCAACATCAACGATTTTGGACATATAATCCGGCAAGGCCAGCTCGGCATTGGCCTGGATAAAGAGGAGGACAAAGACAAGGAGGATGCTCCCTAGATAGGGTTTATAGTACTTTAGTATTTTGAGCATAGTTGTGCCTGCTTTAACATACGTAAAGCAGGGCTTGGGGTCAAACTGAGCGCATTGACCCTTTACTTAGAGGCTTTCCAGCACCTTGTCCGCGTGC
>CAZHSK010000056.1:0-9105 GCA_964535235.1 uncultured Treponema sp.
CGGCGGAGCCTGCGTCCACCATGGTGGTGACGCCGGGTCTGAAGCGGAAACCATCGGGGTAGATGCTGTTGTCCCCCGCCCAGGCGTCGGGCACCAGGGCTGACGCGAACAAATGGGTGTGGATGTCCACCAGGCCTGCGGTAACTAGGCAGCCCTTGGCATCGATCACCGTGGTTCCGGGACCCGCTTTGAGATCGGCTCCTATGTCCGCGATATGTCCATCCTGGATTCCCAGGTCGGCCACCTTGTCTAAGCCCTGGGCTGGATCCAGAACTCTTCCGCCTTTTATGAGCAACGAATACTGCCTGGTATTGTCCATGATTCACTCCTGTATGAAGTGTAGGTCCACTCTTTCGATTCGTCAATTATGAAACTTGGTTTCATTTTTAATTTGACAGCGGTAGACTATAGAGTATACTTTAAGCCGTGTCACAATAGAAAAGGTATCATTATTTCAGGAGGCAGAAATGAAACTTAGACGAACAATTCTCGCCATCGCACTTATTTTAGTGACGATGACGGCAAGCGCCGCTACCTTCAGGTATGCGACCATTGCAGAGCCACCCAGTCTCGACCAGCAGGTTATTACCTCTGATCAGGCTACAACCATTGCCCAGCACGTGTTTGAGGGCCTGTATACCTTCAACAAGAGCTATGATCCAGTGCCGATGCTTGTCGAGAAGGAAACTATCTCCGCTGATGGCAAAACCATCACTCTCACCCTTAGGCAGGGTGTCAAGTTCCACAACGGAAAGGAAATGACATCGGCCGACGTGCTCGCCTCCCTCAATCGCTGGGGCGTCTACGGCGTGCGCGGTCCCGTGCTCTTCGCACATATCGAAAAGGTTGAGGCCCCCTCCAAGTATTCCGTACGGCTCCTCTTCAAAGACGTGTTTGCGCCCTGGAAGACCCTTTTAGCCTTTATCAATGGCGGCCCGGTAATCTATCCCGAGGAGATAGCCAAGCCCGCCACCAAGACGCCCATCGCCGAGACCCAGTATATCGGTACCGGCCCCTACCGCTTTGTGCAGCGCAACCCCGGCCGCTTCATTCTCCTTGAGAAGTTCAAGGACTATGTCGCCAGGACCGATGCTGCCGACGGCTACGGCGGCAAGCGCGTGGCTCAGTTCGACCAGATCCAGTTTATCCCTGTCAGCGACGTGGGCACCCGTGTCAACGGCGTCAAGGCCGGCGATTACGACTATGCCGAGCAGATCTCCGGCGATTTGTACGAGATGCTTTCCAGCGATCCTTCCGTGGTAACCCTGGTTAACGAAGGCGTCCTGATGCCCTTGATGTTCTTCGATTCCACCGAAGGTCCCTTCGTGGGCAACTACAAGCTCCGCGTCGCGGTGCTCACCGCCCTCAATACCACCGCCGCCCTCCAAGCAGCCGTAGGCCCCAAGAATCTATGGTCGGCCAACGGTTCCTTCATGCCCAAGGGCACATCCTGGTTCAATAACGCCGGCCTGGAAAACTACAGCCCCAACAACGCAGCCCGGGCCAAAGCCCTGGCCGCCGAAGCCGGCTACAAGGGCGAGAAAATCGTATTCATGGTTTCCTCGGCCTACAAGATCCACAACGATATCGGCCTTGTCTTTACCAAGCAGCTCAAGGACGCGGGCTTCAATATCGACTTGCAGATCTTTGACTGGGCTACCCTGGTTAGTAAGCGCGGCGACGGCAAGCAGTGGGACATGTTCTTTACCCACCACGGCTTCGTGCCCGATCCCATTCTCTTCAGCTTCATGAGCGACACCTATCCCGGCTGGTGGGCTACGCCTGAGAAGCAAGCCTTGGCGCAGGTATTCACTTCCACGCTGGATGAGAAGAAGCGTCTGGACTCCTGGGCTCAGCTACAGAAACTCATCTACACGCAGGTGCCGGTGCACAAGGTGGGCGATGTCTATACCTACGATATCTACTCCCCGAAGGTGCAGAACCTGGGCGAATCCCAGCTGATTTGGCCGAAGTTCTGGAATGTGAGCTTCAAATAGCATTAGCCTTGCCGAAAGCTTCAAAGCCTTACTGGCAAGATTGATTCGGCATTTCTTGATCTGGATTCGGGCACCCTTCCGCGGCCACGCCGCAGAAGGGTGCCCGGGTTCTTTCCACAATTAATGGAGCAACACGCATGCTCAAGTTCGTGCTGAGACGGATAGTGGGGATGATACCATCCCTGTTCCTGGTGTCCGTGCTGGTATTCGGTTTCGTGCACCTCATCCCCGGCGATCCGGTCGAAATCCTTTTAGGCGATATGGCCACCCCCGAACAGGTGGCCGCCGTAAGGGAAGAGATGGGCCTGGATAAGCCTATCTGGGTGCAATATGGAAAGTGGATTGGCGGTTTAGCGGTGGGCAACATGGGCAATTCGATATTTTTTGGGCAACCCGTGCTCGCCGTAATTGGCAACAGGGCCGAAACCAGTGTGCTCCTCGCCCTGCTCACCCTCCTGTTGATCCTCTTTATCGGCATACCGGTAGGCTACCTTTCGGCCACGCGCTACGGTACCAAGCTCGACCAGAGCATTTCGGGCATCAGCATGGGTTTTGCTTCGATTCCTACATTCTGGCTGGGTTTAACGCTGATGACTTTCTTTGCGGTAAAGCTGAAATGGCTGCCCAGCTCAGGATTCCCTTCCATCTTTCAGTCCGGTAACTGGGGCAACCTGCGTTACCTCATATTGCCAGCCATTACCTTGTCGGCGCCTAACTCGGCCCTGATCATCAGGCTTACCCGGGCATCCATGCTGGATGTGTTCAAGGAAGACTATGTGCGCACCGCCCGGGCCAAGGGCTTGAAAGAGCCCGCGGTGAATGTGCTGCATGTATTCCGCAATTCCATGAACTCTCTTGTTTCAGCCCTGGGCTTTACCTTCGCGGGCCTCGTATCGGGCACCGTGGTAACCGAGACTGTCTTTTCCCTTCCAGGTATAGGGAAATTAGTGGTGGACTCGGTCTTGCGCCGCGATTATCCGGTTATCCAGGGTATTATCCTTTGCATCGCCCTTCTCTACATGGCGATTAACCTGCTGGTCGACATAGCCTACGGCGCCCTCGACCCGCGCATTCGGTACAGCTAAAAGGAGGGCCGTATGTCAGGATTTCTGAAAATGCTGCGGTCCCGAAAGATCGCGATCGCCGGTCTGGCCTTCCTGGGTTTTATCATTCTCATGGCCCTTTTAGCGCCCTTGGTCGCGCCCATAAATCCCTTGGACATGGACCCTGCCAACAGGCTTCTTCCCCCTGGCAAAGGTCATATCTTCGGCACGGATAATTTCGGCAGGGATATCTGGAGCAGGGTAGTCTACGGCGCCAGAACGAGCCTTATAAGCTCGGTGGGCGTAGTGCTCTTTTCAGTCACTATCGGCATCTTTGTGGGCTTGGTGGCCGGCTATTTCAAGGCGCTCAACGCCCCCTTCATGCGGCTTATCGATGTGATGATGGCCTTTCCCTCCCTCCTGCTGGCCTTGGTGCTCATGACTATTTTCGGTCGAGGTATGGTGAATGTAATTCTTGCGGTGGGAATTACTTACCTCACTCGCACAACCCGCATTGTCTACGGCATGACCCTCAAGCTGAAGGAGGAAGTCTATATCGAGGCGTTCCGCTCAGCCGGCGCCTCTGACTTCCGGCTTTTAATCAAGCATATTTTCCCCAACCTCACTTCGCCTGTAATAGTCCAGGCTACCTTCACCTTTGCCTTTTCCCTTCTGGACATGGCTTCCCTGGACTTCCTGGGACTCGGGCTTCCTCCCGAGATTCCCAGCTGGGGCAACATGCTCTCCGAAGGTTCCATTTATCTGGCCAGAGCTCCCTGGATGCTGCTTATTCCCGGATTGTTCATTGTTCTGACGGTGCTGTCGTTCAACCTGGTCGGCGATGTCCTGCGCGACCAGGTAGATCCGCGATTCAGGCACGACATCAAAGGAGTGTGAGCCATGCCGTCGGACATTTTGCTGTCGATTCGCGGTCTTAAAACTCATTTTTCCACTCCCGCGGGCATCGTGAGCGCCGTGGACGGCGTGAGCTTAGATCTGACGCGGGGGGAGACTCTGGGCTTGGTGGGAGAATCCGGTTCGGGTAAGACGGTGACGGCCCTTTCCGTGATGCAGCTGTATGCTAAACCCCAGGGCAGGATCGTGGCGGGGCAGATTCTTTTCGATGGCCAGGATATAGCCGCCATGGGCGAAAAGGATATGTACCGCATCAGGGGTAATTCAATTGCGATGATTTTCCAGGAGCCCATGACCTCCCTCAATCCGGTGTACACCATAGGGCGGCAAATCGTGGAAGCCCTGCGCGCCCATCGTTCCATCGATAAAAAGGAAGCCTGGGCGATAGCCCTGGAGTCCCTGAAAAAAGTGGGCATTCCCGACCCCGAGCGGCGGCTTAGATCCTATCCCCACGAGCTTTCCGGGGGCATGCGGCAGCGTGCCATGATAGCCATGGCTATTTCCTGCAAGCCCACCCTCCTCATAGCCGACGAGCCCACCACGGCCCTGGATGTGACCATTCAGGCCCAAATTCTCCAGCTTTTGCGCGAGCTTAAAGAGACCATGGGCATGTCGATGCTCATGATCACCCACGATCTGGGTGTAATCGCCGAAGTGGCCGACAAGGTGGCGGTGATGTACGGCGGAAGGATTGCCGAATTTGCCGAGACTTCATCGCTGTTTGCCCAGCCCATGCATCCATATACCAGGGGTCTGATGGATTCCATTCCCGATATTGAAAAGGAAAGCGCCCAGCTCTATTCGATTCCCGGCACTGTGCCCAGCCTGATAGGGGAAACCAAGGGTTGCCGCTTCGCCAATCGCTGCCCCAGGGCTCTTGCCCGTTGCGCCGAGGAAACCCCCGAACTCGTCGAGGCGGCTCCCGGCCATCTGGTGGCCTGTTGGAACAGGCTTGGAGCAGGGGAGGATGGGCTTCTGGATAAAAAGTCACCGGAGGCCAAGCCCCGCCCCCGAAAGCCAGCGAGTGGCAAAGGAGGGCAGCCGTGAGCGATATCATCCTCAAGGTGGAAAACCTGACCAAGGAATTCAAGGTTCACAAGACAGGCGGCTCAGGCGGGGTCTCGGGGAAATCCCATGCCCTGGTGCGGGCGGTGAGCGATGTGAGTTTTTCGGTAGCCAAGGGAGAGACCTTCGGCATCGTGGGCGAGTCGGGCTGCGGTAAATCCACCACCGGCCGGCTCATTTTAAGGCTTATCGATCCGACCTCGGGGCGCATCGAATTCAGGGGCGCCGATATTACGCATCTTTCAGGCGAAGCTCTGCGGAGCATGCGTCGCAAGATTCAGATGGTCTTCCAGGATCCCTACGCATCCCTCAACCCCCGCATGAATATCGCGGGCAACGTGGGCGAGCCTCTGATGATACACAAGCTGGTGTCGAGCATTGCCGAACGGGATGAAAAGGTGAAGGAGCTCTTGGGCACCGTGGGTCTCAATCCTGATTACTATGCCCGCTTTCCCTTCGAGTTCTCGGGCGGCCAGCGCCAGCGCATCGGCATAGCCCGGGCTCTGTCCCTCTCTCCCGAGCTGGTGATAGCCGACGAGCCGGTTTCGGCCCTGGATGTGTCGCTCCAGGCCCAAATAATCAATCTTTTGCAGGAGTTGAAGGCAAAAAAGAATCTTACCTATATTTTTATCGCCCATGACTTAGGCGTGGTGAAGCATATTTCGGACCGGATTGCCGTCATGTACTTGGGAAAGATCGCCGAGATCGCGGGCAAGAAGGAGATTTTCGCCCAACCTCTCCATCCCTATACGCAGGCTCTATTTTCTTCCATACCGATTCCCAATCCCGCCAAGCGGCGCTTGCGCGCACCCTTGGGCGGGGATGTGCCCAGCCCTCTGGCTCCACCCCCTGGCTGCCTCTTCCATACGCGCTGTTCCAAGGTTATGGATCGTTGCAGTGTTGTGGTACCGTTATTATGGGATGTCGCCCCCGGCCATCTGGTGGCCTCCAACCTGTACTAAAAGCCGCCGCGCGGCGGCACCACATCGCCCGGCCGGGCATAAGGCTGAAACGCGCCGCGCGGCGGCTGCGGTGAGCCGCGTTAACCCTTGGAGTCGAGCAGGTTCTTGAGAGCCTCCAGGACTTCCTCGGCTTCGGTTCCCGCAATTGTCTGAGGATTGAGCACCAGACCACCCTTCCACAGATCGACGAGCACCGCAGTTTCACCAGAGCCCTTCTCGCGCAATGAACGCTGAGCGATAAGGGCATCCATCCCGGCCTTGCGCACAAGCACCTTGGGAATGCATACCGGATGGATGCCCGGTTCGGTGGCGGTAAAAGGCGAAGCGAGCACTCCAGGCAGGTCTTTGAGCCCAGTCAGCCACAGGTCGCAGATTCCGGCCATGTAGGCCATTCGGGCAACCTCGTCCTCGGCAAGATATGCTTCAAATGCCGCAAGGAATCCCATAACATTTTCCTTGCCAGCCTTCGCGGGTCTGCCCACGCCATAATTGGGCGCTCCGTTGTAGCGGGCCGCTTCGATGAGAGCCTTTGAGCCCACCACCAGCCCTGAGCTCTGGGGGCCTGCGATCTCCTTGCCGCCTGAAAAAATAACCAGATCGGCTCCCCGTTTGCAGAGGTTCCAGAGATTGGATTTAGGGGGCAGTTCGGCGGCTGCATCCACTACCACCGGCACGCCCTTGGCGTGGGCTATCTTCAAAGTCTCTTCCAAGGAGAGCGAGGCGTTGAGCATCTCGGCCTGGAGGGCATAGAACACTGCCGCGGTATTCTCGGTGATTGCCGCTTCCAGCTCCCATGAGTGGGTCTTTATACAGTCCCCAATTTCCACAAAGCGCGCTCCTGCGGTGGGTACCGCGTTATCATAGGGATTGCGGTGGCTGCGCTGGATAATCACCTCGGATCGGGCGGGAGGTTGAGAAGGAAGGCAGTTGCGCAAGTAAGGGTCTTTCCCCGCGATGCATGCGGCGATGGATTGGATTATTCCCGGCGAGGCACCGGCGGTGACCAGGGCTGCTTCCACGCCCAGCATGTCGGCTATCCGTTCCCCTGTTTTCTTAAGCAGGGTTTCCATTTCCACGAAATGACCGGAAGCCTCGGCCATAGCGGCGGCGGCTTCGGGTCTCAGTCGGCAACCGCCGAAGGCTGTAAGGGTTCCCGATGCGTTGATTACCCGGGGAAGTCCCATAGCGTTTCTAAGCTCTTGTCCTTTCATGCTCCACCTCTTGTACAAGTATGGCACATTGGAAGGAGTCATGCCACCACGTGGCAATATAATTGGAACAAGATTTCATTTTTATTACATCCAAACTTGACATATTCTGGCAATGCGGTGACACTATAGTTCTAAGATCAGCACTATGGAGGAGCGCCCAGAGCCTTAAGTCCGGGCGCAAAGACAATGGCCGAATATCCAGATTCCAAGACCAGCTCCGAAGAAAAGCAGATATCGGCCGCGGTTAGAACCATGTCCGTGCTGGAAGCTCTGTCCGAGGGTGGTTCTTTTACCTTTGATGAACTGGTGGAAAAGGTAGGCTTGGCAAAACCTACCCTGTTCCGTTTTCTTAAAACCCTTAAATCCTTGGGTTATATACAACAGCGCGATGACTCCCGGTTTTCCTTGAGCCTCAAGATGCTCACCGTGGGCTCCAAGGCGCTGGATTCCATGGATCTTCACGATGTCTCCAGGCCGGTTATCAAGCGCCTGGCCAGGCATTTTCAGGAGACCACCCACCTGGCTATTCTCATGGATGCCAAGGTTGTCTACATACAGAAGGTGGAGTCGGTCCATACGATCAGAATGTATTCCACCATTGGAAAGCAGGCGCCCCTGCACTGCACTTCCTTGGGCAAGGCCCTCCTGGCCTGGCATCCCGACAGGAAGGATATAGTCTCGCAGCTTCAGCTCATTCCCTATACCAGAAAAACCATAGTATCCAAGTCAGCACTCCTGGCCGAACTGGATGCCATACGCGCCCGGGGCTATTCCACGGATATAGAGGAACACGAGCCCGACATTCGCTGCATAGGCGCCCCGGTGTTCGACTATTCGGGATCGGTCATCGCCGCGGTGAGCGTGGCTTGGCCGGTGTACCGCTATAAAACCGAGGATGAGACAAAGAACGCCGCAACCATCATTCAGGCGGCGCAGGAAATTTCTAAACTCATGGGGTATGAAGGAAAATGAAAAAGCTGAGCAATGCCGCAAGGCTGCCCTCGCCGGCGCTGCTGTTCTTCGAAGATGCCGTTAAATCCAATATTGAAAGTGCTATCGCGATTGCGGGCAATGCCGGGCGCCTGCGCCCTCACATTAAAACGCACAAGACCGCGGAAATCACCGCGATGGCCATGGCGCGGGGCGTGCGCAAATTCAAGTGCGCCACTATCGCCGAAGCCGAGATGCTGGCAAGGGCGCAGGCGCCTGATATTCTGCTTTCCTATACTTTAGTGGGCAGAAATGCCGAACGCCTTGTAGAACTTATAAAAAAATATCCCCACGCCAAATTTTCCACCTTGGCCGACAATACCGGGATTGCCCAGTCCCTTAACGCCCTGGCCGAAGGGACGAAGGTGAAGTTGGGCGTTTTCCTGGATCTGGATGTAGGTCAGCACCGCACCGGAATATCTCCCGGGCCTGAGGCCGAAGCTTTATACAAGTACATAGCCAGCGCTCCCGGCCTGTATGCTGGCGGATTGCACTGCTACGACGGGCATAATCACCAGGAGAATCTGAAAGAACGTCAGGCTGCCGCCGACGCCTGCTATGCCATTGCCGCGGGCTTCCGCGCCACCCTAATAAATTTGGGTCTTGCGGTGCCCGAAGTGGTGATGGGAGGCACGCCCACATTCCCCTGCTATGCCCCCAGAGAGGAGCTTACTCTATCGCCGGGCACCTGCTTTCTCCATGATTACAGTTATGCTTCCAGCTTTCCCGATCTGAAGTTCGAGTATGCGGCAGCCATTATGGCTCGGGTAGTGAGCAGGAATCCCGGTCTGGGAACCTTCACAATCGATCTAGGCTATAAGGGTATATCGGCCGACCCGAAGGGCTTGAGAGGATATATCCTCGATCACGAGGGAAGCGTGCCGGTGCTCCAGAACGAGGAACATTGGGTTTTTACCGCACC
>CAZHSK010000057.1:0-9021 GCA_964535235.1 uncultured Treponema sp.
GGGCTCCTGGTTCGTCTTTGGCTTCCTTGTGTACCACCAGGCTGCATTTCCGGTGGCGATATAGATGGTGGAAGTGGTGCCCGATACCATGCCCACGAAGAGTGCCAGGGCAAAATCCCTCATGCTGCCCGTGGTGAAGAAGAAAAGAGCCAGCACCGTGAGCATGGTGGTAGCCGTAGTGATTATAGTACGACCCAGGGTAACCGTGAGAGCGGAGTTGACCACATCCATGAACTTGTCGTTAGGCCTGAGCCTCTTCTCTTCCCTGATTCGGTCGAACTGCACGATGGTGTCGTTGATCGAGTAGCCTAATATAGTAAGGATGGCTGCTATGGTCATGGAACTGAACTCCATGCGAGTCCATACGATAAATCCCACCATTATGATCGCATCCTGGGCTATGGCCAGTACGGCGCCTATCGCGTAGCCTGCCTTAAAGCGGATGAGTGAGTAGAGGAAGATCAGCAGAAGGGTTGCCGCCACCAGCAGCAGGGATTTTTGCGAAAGCCCTTGGGAGTACCTGGCACCCACGAAATCTGTCTTGAGCACAACCACCCTGTTCTCACCAAAGGCCGTTTCGAGGCTCCCAAGGATGGAAGCTCTGGCGGTGACCGAAAAGTTGGGATCTTCGCCTGAATCCTCTACACGGATCATGTAGCGCTGACTCGATTCGGGCTTGAGCGTCTGCACGGAAATTTTGCCTAAGCCAGTAATGGCTTGGCGTACTTCATCGATGGAAGAAAATAGCTCCGCATCGCCTGCGGGGGCTCTGTGCAACTTCATCGGGGCCTGGCTGATGAGTGTATTGCCCTGATAGGTAGGCACAAGAAGAGATGAAGCGTTCCCTGCCTGGGCAGGATCCAGGCTTACTTCAATTCCGGCCTCGGCCGCGAGGGCTGCGGCTAGGTCGCTAATCGTAGCGTGGCTAGCGTAATCCAGAACCACGGTGCGCTGTTCCGTCTCTGCGCCGGAGAATACCAGTGTTAAAGCCTCATCAGAGACTCGCAGTTCGGCATTGCCCTTGCCGGTATAGGACACGGAACCCACTGGGTAAGCCAGCTGTACTGTCTGGTTGATGCCCGCCTGGAAATCTACGCCCAGGTTGAAGCCCTTGGTAAGATAACCCACGACACTCATGAGGATCAAAGCCGCCGAAATAACGGCTGCAGGAACGAAGAATCGGCTGAATTGGATTGTGCGTTTCATTTATTTGATCCTCCAGCTGATGGATACATTCTTGCGGCCTACCACATCGGTGCCAAAGTCGAAGATGAGCCTGGACACGAAGAGTGAAGTGAAAAGACTGGTTATGTTGCCGATGGCCAGGGAAATCGCAAAGCCCTGGATAGCCCCCGACCCCAGCTGGGCAAGGAAAAGGGCTGCGATGATCGTCGTGATATTAGAGTCCATGACCGCCCAGAAGGCCTTGTGGAAACCCGCATCCACGGAAGCCTTGCGGGATTTACCTTCTCGCAATTCTTCCTTGATGCGCTCGAAGATTACTACGTTGGCGTCCACGGCCATTCCCACGGTGAGCACGAAGCCAGCCAATGAAGGTAGGGTTAGTGTGAGCTTGAAGGCGGTAAGCACCGAAAGCATGACATAGAGGTTTATGACTTGGGCTATGGTAGCGTTGATGCCTGCTTCCCTATAGAAGACAAACATGAAGATGAACACCGCCAAAAGACCAACAATGATTGCCCTCTGTCCTTGGGCGATGGAATCCTCTCCCAAAGACGCGCCTATGGCCTGCTGGTTGGTTACGCTTAAGGAGATGGGAAGCGCCGCCGTTCTAAGCAAGGTTGCCAGGTTCTGGGCTTCAGTGGCATCGAAACCGGAGATCCGCACGGACTCCCGTATAGGCTCCTGAATAGTCGCATAGGATTTTATCCTGTCGTCCAGCACTACTGCCAGGGACTTGCCTACGTTGGCGCTGGTAAGCTCATAGAAGAGATCGCCCCCTGTCTTGTCCAGGACAAAATTAGTCTCGGGAAGTCCGGTTATGGGGTCGCTTGATACGGTGGCGCTCTGAACATAGCTGCCATCGAGCCCGGGCTTGGCCTCTACCACAAGGTACTTGCCGGTAAACTCGTCCAGCCCGTAATTGTCCTTAGTGTAGACTTTACGTATGATCTTGCCTTCAGGCACGACACCAGCCTGGGCAACCGTCATCGTGCGTTCATCCACACCCAGGGGATTGTTGGCAAGATAGTTGTCCAACGCGGTGCTGGCTTCGGAATCTACGATGTAGAAAGCCAGATTACCCTTGCCCATTATGATGGAGTTGATCCGTTCGGGGTCTGCGGTGCCGGGGATTTCCACATAGATCTGATCCTCGCCCTGAGTTCGGATCACCGGTTCCGTGAGTCCGAATTGGTCGATGCGGCTGTTGAGCACTTCCACGGCCCTCTGCATGGCGTCCTCACGCTCTGCGGCAGAAAGATCATGACCCAGTTTTTCGGCTAGAGCTTCTAAATCGGCTTGTATTACCACCGACATGCCGCCGGCCAGGTCGAGACCGAGCTGGAGAGCGTTGCCATGGAGTTTTTTAAGCTCCAGGGAACGTTGCCTGTATTTGGCCTCGACGGCATCGAACATGGACCTCTCGCTGGAAAAACCAGCCAGAATGGCTGTCGCATTCCATGTGTCAGCCGCAGCCTTTTTCCTGTCCTTATAAGCTTTTTTCGCGACCTGCACCACCAACTCATACTGTTTAGACAGATCAGAGCTGTCTCCGGCAAGGGCTTTGGCCTTTACATCGGTCAGGGCCGAATATGCCATTCTGCGGGAAAAATCGCGAATCTGCTCGCGAGAGCCCACGGCCACAGCCTGATCCTCTTTCGGGGTCAGGAAGTACCATTGGATCGTCGGAAACAGAAAGGCGAAGGCGACGGCAATCACCAGCAGCACGATGATCAGACGACGGATTTTACTCATTCCGGTAACTCCACTTTGGTATCACAGGACCCGAATCGACCTGCCGGTTCCATAAGGCGGCACAAACGCCTGAAGAAGGAGGACTTCCGGCAATAGGAGAATCGGGCCTTGGAGATTATTTCTTTTCTTCTTCGGTCTTCTCTGCTTTCTGGGACTTATCTTCCGCGGGAGCCGGCTCCTCAGCGGGTTTTTCCTCGATCTTGGCAGCCATCACGGTAGCAATGGCCGACTTGGAGAATTCAATTCTGCTCGAGTCGTCTACCTTGACTACCACGGTGCCTTCTTTAACCGCATGGACGGTGCCATGAATGCCGCCGATGGTGATGATCCTGTCGCCCTTCTTGACGGCTTCGATCATCTTCTTGGCTTCTTTCTGCTTCTTGTTCTGAGGCCTGATGATAAGGAAGTAGAAAACGACGAATACGAGACCGAAAGTGACGAGGGTGGACACCATTTGCCCGCTCGAACTTCCTGCCGCGGCCTGGAGAATAACCAAGCCCTGGGAGATAGCGTTCATAATCAATCCTTTACGTAAAGATTCGAAAAAAATTAGCACGGATAGTGCAAACTCGTCAAGCTAAAGGCTTGGACCGCTTACACGCGGACCCTGGTCTTGCAGCCCTTGGCATAGTTTGGGTTATCAAGGCCCCGACATTAAAAATCAAGCCTCGATAATAGTACCAGCCTTGCCGTCTACCGCGAGACTCGCGTTTTCCATAGAGGTGATAATCACCCTGGCGCCGCCTCTTTTTATAAAATCGCAGGCTGCCTCTATCTTGGGACCCATGGATCCCTTGGGGAACTGCCCTTCAGCTAGATAACGCTCGCATTCGGATACCGACATCTTATCGAAAAAGCGCTGATCGGCTTTTCTGAAATTAACCGCGACTTTGTCGACGCCCGTAAGGATAATGAGCTGGTCGGCCCCTATGAGGTTGGCCAGAAGGGCGGAAGCCCTATCCTTGTCGATTACGGCATCCACTCCTTCCAGGCTGCCGTCCTTCTCCCTATAGACCGGCACACCCCCTCCCCCGGCCGCGATAACAATTTTGCCATCCCTCATCAAATCCCGTATCGTATCCTTTTCCACTACATCCAGGGGAAGCGGACTGGGTACCACTCTTCTATATCCCCTGCCCGGATCCTCCTTGAGAATCCAGCCCCGGGCCGAAAGCTGCTCGACCTGTTCGACGCGGTAGAACGGTCCGACGTACTTAGTAGGATTGAGCATGGAGGGATCGGCGGGATCCACAACCACTTGGGTTATGAGTGTGACAACATCCTTCTTGATATCTGCCTTCAAGAGCGCGTTAGCCAGGCTCTGGGCAATCATATAGCCCATGGATCCCTGGGTGTCAGCCACAATGACTCCCAGCGGAGATGGGGGTACCTGGGAACTGGCAGCCTCGTTGCGGATAAGGTGAACCCCTGCCTGCGGACCATTGCCGTGAGTGAGGACAACCCTATGCCCTTCGGCTATCATGCCAATAATCGCCGCAAGACTTTTTCTCGTATTGGCAAATTGCTGGGTGATAGTACCTTCGGTGCCCTCTTCTATGATGGCATTTCCGCCAAGGGCAACGACTATTGTCTTACGTTCATTCATGCTTGCTCCTCATGCTTTCCCAAGGGGAAGCCTCCCCCTCGGACCCGCTGCGCAGGAAAATCAAGTATAGCACTTCCAGCCAGGCTGGCAAAGATAATTCGCGTATAAATTTATTCTATATAAATATTTACTATTAATGTATAATTATTCCTTTTAACAATCCAGGCTGAGGCTTTCGATGACAGAAACGATGTTTCACTGTATAATAATAGCTATGAAAGTATTGCGAGCCGACGTGCTGGGCATGTGCATGGGAGTGCGAAGGGCCGAAGAAAAGGCCAGACAGGCCGCGACTCTGGCTAAAACCCATAATAGGCCTGTGTTTACCTACGGACCCCTCATCCATAATCCCCAGGCTGTGTCTGCCCTGGAAGCCCTGGGGCTCAAGGTCCTGGATACAGAAGTCTTCGAAACAGGCCGGCTGGACGAGAAGGTGCGCAACTCAATCGTTGTGATACGGGCCCACGGGGCTCCCCCCGAAGCCTTGGTTCGCCTGGAATCCCTGGGTGTTGAGATCATTGATGCCACCTGCCCCAGGGTTTTGAAAAGCCAGAAAAAAGCGGCCGAGCTCATCGAAAAGGGCTATTCCGTGGCAATAGCCGGAGACCGTTCCCACGGTGAGGTTACCAGTATTCTCGGCTACGCTCCTGGGGCTGCGGTGGTGCAAAACGCAGAAGAAGCGGCCAAGCTTGCCCATGAATGGAAACACAAACCCGTAGCCCTCATAGCCCAGACAACCATAAAGCACAGCGAGTACGAGGCCATATCCTCTCAGCTCGAAAAGCATTGCGCATCATTCCTAGCCTTCGACACTCTATGCCCCGCCACTGCTGAACGTCAGGGAGCGCTGAAATCCCTGGCCGAAAAAGTCGAAGCCCTGATAATTGTAGGGGGCAAAAATTCGGCCAATACCCAGCGGCTTTTCATGGCCGCAAAAGAGACGGGCAAGCCTTCCTGGCATATAGAAACAGCCTCGGAATTGCCCCAGGATATTTATAGCTATTCATCCGTCGGACTTTCGGCGGGAGCCTCCACTCCCGACTCTATGGTGGACGAGGTGGAATTCAGGCTGATAAAAGGAGTGTAGGAATGGACATGCTTCCCGAACTGGCATCCAGAAGGGCGCGAAGAGCTATCTCGAACGATGCGTTAAGCGAGGATACTGTGCGAAGGCTGCTGGAAGCGGCCAGCCTGGCCCCCTCCTGTTTCAACAACCAACCCTGGCGCATCCTGGTGGTTGAACGTAAAGCCGACAGTCCCGAATATGCCAGCCTTGCCGAATCCCTCACTCCTGGCAATGCCTGGGCACTCGAAGCTCCCTTACTCTTGCTCTTCGCTACGGCTCCCCATCTAGACTGCCGCATGGATGCAGGGAGGGACTATGCCTTTTTCGACCTTGGCCAGGCTGCGATGGCCCTTCAGCTCCAAGCCCAGCGCGAGGGTCTTTATGCCCATCCCATGGCGGGATTCTCCCCTTCTAAGCTGAAAACCGCCCTTGATCTTCCGCCCGAACTGGTGCCCCTCTGCGTAATGGCCGTGGGCAAACCAGGGGATCCCGAACGCCTGGCCGAGGGACCAAGGAAAAGCGAGAACTCCCCCCGAAGCAGAAAACCTCTGGGCGAGTTGGTCTTTAAGGAAAGATTCGGCAAAAGCTGGGTCTGATACCAGCCCGTATTTACCCCTTCCGAGCCCCGTGGTACTCTACAGACCATGGCATCCAACAAGGTTATAGGCATCTGCGGAGGCTCGGGTTCGGGCAAGACGACTATTGTCCGGAAAATATCAGAACTGGTTTCGGACTTTGTTTTCATACCCCAGGACAGTTATTACAAATCCGCCGAGTTTATCTCCAACGCCAATATCACCGCATTCAATTTTGACCATCCCGACGCCTTCGACAATCAACTCATAATCGAGCACCTTAGCGCCCTCAAGCGGGGCGAAAGCATCGACCTGCCTACCTACGACTTTGTACACCATAGAAGAACCGAAGAGGTAGTGAGGCTGGCACCTAAAAAGGTCGTGATCTTCGAAGGCATCATGGTGTTTACCAACAAGGCTGTGCGAGAGCTTATCGATCTCAAGATTTTCGTCGATACGCCCGACGACATCCGCTTTATCCGCAGGCTTATCAGGGATATCAAGGAGAGGGGCAGAACCCTGGATTCGGTGGTGGAGCAGTACATGAACGTGGTCAGGCCCGGACATTACCAGTTTATAGAGCCTACCAAAGCCTATGCCGACATAATAATCCCCGAGGGGGGGGCCAACGAGCGGGCGCTCGATGTGCTGGTTTCCTTCATCAACTCCGTAATCAATAATTAGTTCCTCGAACCTTGTTGTAAACGAGGTCGTCTGGGTACCCGGGGCGGCCTCTTCATTTCTTACTACATCAGTGCATAGCCAGGCAGATAGTCTTGTCGATTAGAAAGCGGTGTTCTCCTCATGCGTTCCCAGGTCTCTCTCATAGAATCCGATAGCTCAGTCAGCGTCCTCCAGGCGCGCAACTCCCATATCCGTGTGTACCAACGTTCACTTCCCATGAGATCTTTGCACGCATAGGCCACATTAGGTTTTGGTCCCTCCCGCGCCCTATGCCGCTTCATACTATTATGCCAGAGCAGGTAGACTGACAACCGCTCCATCTGCCTATTCACATTCCTGCCGAAGCAGACGGTTTCGCGCACATGCTCATGTAGGTCCTTGCGCAATTCTCTATCTAGGTAGTTTACCGGAAAGAGTGGGTTTTTTGTGGTGCGTGCTGCTCTCGACGAAATAACTCGGTGTTGCAGTAACCCTGTCTGCACAAGAAGTGATACGTGCTGAGAGTGAGCAAGTGCCCTTGTATAGCTTTTATGTTCATCGGTCCAGAGTGTGAGCTTTGTCCGCTGCGTTGCAGCATAGACGCGCAGGGCCTCATCGGCGATACGACAGAAGGATCTCTCAATACCCCCAGGTTCTGGTTTCCATAGTGTTTCAAGAGTCGTTCGCGTCTTCTTCTGCTGTGCTGTCATCCTTCCCTTTCTTCTGAGGGTTACATGATCGGCAGCATACACATACTGGGATGTGGAACCTACTAACAGGGTGATGTTATTGGGAAAATACTGGGAGCGACAGAAGCTTTCAAAACCATCGGCGGCTAAGTCCTCTTCCGGCTGCATACGGGAACTAACCTCAGAGCTAAGCGCGAGTGCTTGTCGAGAAGCGCGGCTAATACGGTTGGAGATGGTGTCGGTGGATGCGCCTAATGCTCTGCCAATGGCTGAAAGGCTTTCACAGGAGGAGAGTCTCTGTACAATGTCGCGGTAGGAGAGAATATGTTTCGCGTAATAATCGAGACGAAAAGTTTGCCGGGAAAATGTCTTGCCGCAAGCGTTACAACGGTAACGGGGCACCTTTCCAAAAGCTTTTGTGTTATAGAAGCCCCAGGGGGTATAGGCATGGTAGGGTGAACAGGATATGGGTTGATGATGGATGCAGCTGCTTCGCGCACAGAAAGGAGGTGAAAAGGGTTCCATATACACCCTACGCCTTCTCACCCCCTCACTGATTCAATCCCAACAAGGTTCGAGGAACTTTGTTTTATTTGCGCGCGTCCAGCAAGGCCTGGAGGCCAGATTTCAATCCAGAGAATTCGAGACCGTTGGCCGTTGCCCAGTCCCTTATGCTGGCCAGGTCGGGGCCTATCTTACCGCCGGTGACTGATTTTATCTGCTCTTCGCTCAAACCCCAGGATTTCAGGTCTTTGAAGCTCGTCTTGCCCGTAATGCTGCCTGGTACCGCACCCGTGCCGCTCCCCGTACCGGTGGGACTAGGGCTGTGCACTGTGGTTGTGGTAGCTACGGGGTCAGCTGTCGTAGCCGCCGCGCTCTGGACCGGGGCAGCCTTGGGGGCTGCCGGCGCGACAGTGGTGGCCATGGGCGCGGCCTGGGTTTGCGGCGCGGCGGCTGCGGCCGAAGCTGCAGGTACGGGCGCCGGGTTAGAAGCAGCCACTGCCTCCGCCGATGCGGGAGGCGACTGCTTCCATGCCTTGGCGGCAGCTTCCTCTATCAGCTCCGCCGCCCCTTTGCCCTCGGCCCGCAATACCTCAATAGCGGCAATAGGCAGTATCGTACTCTCTTCCGGAACATGAGGCAGACCGGTGAGGAGACTCACGAAAAGCCTTACCGAATCAGTGCCGATCTCGGTTCCCTCAGGAAGACCGGCTCCTCCATAGATCGTCTCCAGGGTATTCACCTTGAGAAGCGGATCGTTGGCCCCGAAGGCCTTCAGCAAATGCTGCACGTCCACATTAAAAGCCTTAGCCACATCTGCCCAGGTATAGGATCCCCTGATATCAGAGGGATTGGGCATTCCGGCGAAATCCCCTTCCTTAATTTTTACAGGCTCCTTCGTGCTTTCGGTTTTCCAGTAACCGGCTATGCTGGCAGCCCCGATTCCCACAACGAAAAGCGCTACAACGATAATTCCCATGGATT
>CAZHSK010000058.1:0-237 GCA_964535235.1 uncultured Treponema sp.
CCCCACTCTTAACCGCCCTCAGCAGAGCAGGGAGCGCTCCTTTGATGGGCACAACCTGGCCGTCCAGAGTAAGCTCTCCTACGGCTAAAAGGGGCCTTCCACAGTCAGGCAGGGCCCCCGAGGCCAGGAGTATTCTGAGCGCTATGGGAAGATCGTAGAGTGAGCCCTCTTTGGGCCAGTCTGCCGGGGACAGGTGGATACGAATTCTGTCTTGGGGAAAGCTGAAACCCGCATTCC